>JAHWHT010000124.1 GCA_019323135.1 Candidatus Woesearchaeota archaeon | reverse complement strand
TTCTGGTGACCATGGTCAATCTTGGAAAGTTAGAAATAGACCAAAGGGAAAGTTTTTTGGAATTGAAATGAGAATTTTAGACTATTTCCCACCAAGACATATGGCTTCATTGTTAAGAATAATTGTATTTTTAGTAGAAAATTCGCGTAATACTGAAAATGAAATGTATGTATACGAGGATAAGGATTGGATTGCAGCAATGCATTCTGTATTTAAATCTGGGTGGAGAGCTGAACTACCAAAAAGATATATTGATAAGCTTGAAAAAACATTAAAACTAAAATTCCCCAAAAAGCCAAGAATGCTTGATGCGTTTTGGACAATCTTTCTAAAGGCATTATATGAAAAGAATCATAAAGGTTTCTACGTTTCTCAGATGTTACCACAGATGATGGACGGTGAAGATGATTTTGCAATTGAGCCTGGGAGAAACAAGCAACCTCCCTTGGTAAAGAAGAATCCAAACAGGGAAAGTTGGGATTTTGGTTTTTTACTAAAATTAAACGACAGTAAAGAGTTAAGAAACACAATACAAAAAATGTTTCGGTCTTTACCAACCAATAAAACAATAAAGTTAGATAATCTTGAAAAGCATTACAAAAAACACATGTCTAAGTCCTGGAAGAATAACATGATTGACATGATTTATTTCTTTTCAACAAGAGACGGGCTAACCGTTCATCCTGACAAAGATGGGTTTATCAAACATATTACTATGACAGCTGTTCAAAATGAAAACATTGGAATTATTCTTGAAAATTATATTGGTTCAATTGTTAGACTTTGGCCAGAGCTGGTACAATATAGTATTGGGAACAACGCTTAAAATAAACTATTTGAATATACGTCTAGAAATAAGGATGCCAAAACATGGGTCCTCCACCCAGGTTGACAAGACCTTCTGCTACTGCGACGCTGTACTTGTCGGCATTGTCGGAAGCGTCATCCTTTTCTTCGCGAAGCGAGGGGGGGTTGTCCAAATAAGTCTTCCATTTCTCCAAGAACTTACTGATACCGTCAACACCATCATAGCTCCTCACGTTGGTTTCCCATTCACATTTTCTTGGAACTCCTCGGGTTTTCAACTCGATGTAGATTTCCATTGCCTTCTCGTAAGAGTAGGCGGCGTATCCGTAGAAATAGCCTTCCCACCACCAAAGCCGGATGAGGTCATTGGAAAAAGCGTAGACGTACTCTTCTTCTTTCATCTTACCGATGCGGGCCAAATGCAAATGGCGGTCGCACATACTCATGAATTTCGAGTTCTTTGGCGACGAACGCGGCCCATCGCATTTCGGTAGCGGGCAAACAGGAGTGTTGGGATACACTGGGTTCCCAGGGCTGTCAAATGAAAATCTGTCGCACTCGATTCTGTGAACGTTCTGCATTTTTGCTTAATCTATCCTAAAGTCTTGAAGTATTTACTTCAATTTTTCAGATTGTTGGTCATGCCTCGACGGAGTAACCATTATCTTCAATTAATTGAAGGGTTTTCTTTCTGGTTTCGTTTTTATCATATTTGTACCTATTTTTATAACACTTTTTAATATTACTTACAATATCATCTACTGTTTTATACTTAATAACATTTGGATAATTATTACAATTATGTATACATGGTATTCCCATTAAAGATAATTCTTGAACAGTGGCAGCACCCCATCATGCTCTGTCAATCGTAATGCAACAAAACAATT
>JAHWHT010000046.1 GCA_019323135.1 Candidatus Woesearchaeota archaeon | reverse complement strand
AATTACTCTAATCCTGCAACAGCCACAGTTAATACTGGTGATTTAGAGTGTTGGCACCAGACCACTACAGATATTTTCTGTGTCTCTGCTTTTTATTATGATCAGTTCAAGGATTATTTTCAGTCAAAAGGATACAAGATTACTAGTGCTGAAGATTTCCAGTCAGATTATAACTCCAAGCGAGATGCAACCTTTAACGCATTTTATGGCAGGTCTTGGTTTTGCAATGCTGCCAACAAACTTTCTTCACCCTCTCCACAGGTTTCCTGCACAGGCAATGATATCTGTGTTTCAGACGGCACAGTTGCAAGATGTGTTGAGCCTTCTGACTGTAGTATTGGTGGTGATTTAGGAGTATTTTCTTCAATCAATGCTTGCGAAGGTTCTTTAGGAACTAAACAGTATTGTTTCTTAGATGTTTCTTCATCTGTGGCAGATAAATGTTATGAATGTGATCCCAAGATGTCTTGTTATGATTATCACTCAAAAGATTCTTGTTTAAGAGATAATTGTGGTGTTGGTCAGTGTGCATGGACTGATACTTTTGCTGATTTAGGTGTTGGTGTTTGTTATGACACTCGGTTTGATTCCTGTAGTTTGTGTCAGGCCCAACCCTCTATTTATGCAAAAAATAAAGAAGGATTCAACAATGTTTTCAGTGCTTGTTCTGTTGACAAGGCAGCCGCACTCTCAACTGTTAATGATCCTTGTTTCTTTAACAAGAACACAAAGAAAGGCGAAAGCTGTAATTATGTTGATTGTACTTCTTACACGCAAAGTCAGTGTGGTAGTCCATCTGGCGGTATTAAATTAAATCCAGACAATTCTCTTCTTTCAAAAAGCAGCGATTCTTGCGGAATTAATGTGTGTCAGTACTCTACTGAAACCGGCTGTGTAAAGAATGCAAATGGTGCTTCAGGTGTTGGTTG
The DNA here is from genome assembly GCA_019323135.1 of Candidatus Woesearchaeota archaeon. Lineage (GTDB taxonomy): Archaea > Nanobdellota > Nanobdellia > Woesearchaeales > ARS49 > WJJT01. The sequence continues at coordinate 7,352 of JAHWHT010000046.1, read as the reverse complement.
GCAGGATTGTTATGGCGCTGTTGATTCTGAAGCATGTGAAAAAGATTACTTCCCTCCAGAAACTTTAGTTGCACTGACTGGCCTTGCTCCTGGCAAGCATGATTTTATTGACTTCATTATTAATGATAAGACCAGCAAGACTGGCACTGTTAAAGAGATGCAGGGAACAGCAGGCTATAAAACATATGTCTGCATTATGAAAGGAAACTCTTCTTGCGGCATAGCTTCTGCATTTCCTATTGTGACCAGCAATCCTCGTTTGATTATTAATGATTTGACTCTGCAGGATGGCCAGAGTACTGTCGGACTATTAAATCCAGGAATTAATAAGATTAAGTTTTATTCTGTTGATCCTAATAAGAACCTGGAGGTTATCAAATCAGTTGAGTTGTTTGCATGTGATCAGTGTTCTGGTCCTAAAGCAGTGAACATAACTGTTGCTCGGGCTAGAAAAGTCGGCGATAATTATTACACTAATAATTTGAATCCTGAATTCAGGATTGCATTTAATGAGCCTGCACAAATTACTGTTGCAAGCTTAGACAAGGCAGGCGCTCTGGTTTCTATGTCTCAGAATCCTGTCTCTGGCGCTAATTATGATTATATTTTTAGATTAAACACCCCTCTTTCAGAGGGCAAATATGTATTCTCTGTAAATGCAAAAGACAGTAATGGCGTCTCTATGGATGCCCCTGTTATTCTTGATTTAATTGTTGACACAACTCCGCCGAGTGTAGTTATCAAGCCAAATGACGGTACAGAGTTTGAAAAGACAGATGTTCCTGTTGCATTAAACTTCAGCGAAAAAGTTGAATTAAGAAAAAGTAGTTTTGATGAAATTATTTTTGTTGATGAGTTTGCTAGGCAGGCTTCGCCTATTAGTTTGTCTAAAGAATTGACTACAGATAACGGCAGATTTTATTCTGGCGTTGTTTCAAATCTTAAACCGGGCTTAAAAATTATTAATATTCGTGCAGCAGACTATGCAGGCAATGTTGTGCGTAAAAAATCATACTTGTCTATCTTCACAGGCGTTCCAAAAATCAGGATGGTCAATCCTAGTTGGGGTAAGACTTCAACATATTCTTTTAATGTTACTGTAGAGACATCTAACAAGGCTAAGTGCAAGTATTTGTATGATGTTGAGTCTCCACCGCCTGCTAATCAGTATGATAGTGGTGCACTTAATGACTTTGATTCTAGCGACGGAGTACTACATACTGTAAGGCAAATTTCAATTCCATATGGCGATGCTTCAGAGCACGTGTTTAGTGCGTATTGCAAGAGTGCTGATTTTGATCCAGTTCTGCAGACTTTTAGAATGTCTATTGATTTAGTCGAGCCAACCATTGTTTCAGCTTATGCAAATCCTGCGACTGTTGTTGAATCTGCAAAAGCAGGAATTAATGTTTATTCAACTAGACTTCAGGTTCAAGCTAATGAAGACGGATTCTGCAAGTACAGCAACACAACACAGGACTTCAAAAAAATGGAAGGCACTTTCCCAGGTTATGATGAATCTCCTAAGAAATCTCACTCTGTTTTGATTAATGTTTCTGATGTTAAAAGTTACACTTACCATGTTGCTTGTAAAGATAAAGCAGGACTTGTTTCTCCTGTAAAGCAAATAACTTTTGATGTTGATTTGACTGTTCCTTTTGCAATCAAGAGCACAACAGACCCTTACTCCAGCACAGAAGTGTTTAGTCTGGGTATTGAAAGCAATAAGCGCTCTTATTGTTATTTTGGCGAGAGTCCTGGCGACATAGTTACATGTATTGGTGCTTGTGATTTCACTAATGGGCACTCTCAGAAGATAAAAAAGCCAATTGGCATCTATACTTTTTATGTGAAGTGTAATACTGGTTCTGGAGGCGAGACCAGCCCAGTATTGAATATTACTATGGCTGTTGATCCTACTCCGCCAGTTATGAAGTTTGTTGACGACAGTTCTACTCTGCAGGGTGAGCCAGACATTTCTTGGTATCCGGATAAATTAAGAGTTAGCTTTTTAGGTGAAGATCCTGAGACGAGAATTACTAAGTATTACTATCTGCTTGAGACAGCATTTACTAAAGAGACTGTTGTTAATTGGACGCCGAGTCTTGAGTTGAATGGCACTCCAATTTTTGTAAAAGCAAATCTTACTGATGGCCAAAGATATGTTTTCAGAGTCAAGCCATCTAATCTTGTTGGCGGAGAAGGCAACTATAGTGCCAGTGATGGTGTTACTGTTGATTTCAGCAAAGCTCCTCCTATTTGTTCAAATGGCGATAGAGATGGTGACGAGTCTGATGTAGATTGCGGAGGTATCTGTACTGGTTGTGCTCTTGGAAAGAATTGTTTGCAGAATAATGATTGTGATTCTTTATACTGTGCAGATGGCAAGTGCGAGACTCCAACATGCACTGATGGCATTAGAAATGGTGCAGAAACTGATGTTGATTGCGGCGGAAGTTCTTGTCCGCAGTGCGATCTTGATAAAGTGTGTGCAGAAAATTCAGATTGTCTCTCAGAGAATTGCGAATATGGTGCGTGCGCATTTAATGCTTGTAAAGACGGCATTTTAGACGGTACTGAGTCAGACATAGACTGCGGCGGTGCTTGTCCTCAAAAGTGTAGTGGCGGAATGAATTGTAATCTGCCAAGTGATTGTGCAGAAGGTTTGGTTTGTGCTGATAACACTTGCGCTATTCCTCTGGATTTAGATAATGATGGTGTTCCTGATAATATTGATTTGTGTCCTAACTCTGCTCCTGGCAGTGTTGTTGATTCAGAAGGATGTTCTGTTGAAGAACGCGAGGCTCTAGAAGCTCCTTCACTTATCTGGTCGATTTTAAAATGGATTTTGATTTTAGCTGTGCTTGCAGGTATTGGTTTTGGAGGCTACTATGCTTACAAGCAGGGATATTTAGATACACTTCTTGAAAGATTCAAGAAAAAAGAAACTCCGGCGATTCCTGAAAAAAGAATTGCGCCTGCAGTCACTAAGCCTGCTCCTAAAAAACCGTCTCCAGAAGATAAGATTAATGCCTTGCGCAGGTTTGCTAAGAAAGAAGAACCTGTCGGCGAAGAAGATGATTTTGTTCCAGTATCAAAACTTAAGAAAAAGAAACCGTCTCGCACAGATTCTGCTTTTGCAAAGCTTAAAGCAGTTAAAGAGCCTGCAAAACACAAAAGCAAGAAAAAACCTGCCTCTAAAAAAGATGTTATTGAAAAATTGAGAAAGATTAAGAGAAAAAAATGAAAAACAAAAAAGCTCAAATGGTTGGACAGATATTCGTTTTTGTTGTTGCTGCAATTATTTTTATTTTAATACTTACTTATGGTTATCGTGCAATATCTAGTTTTCTTGATCGTTCAGAGCAGGTTGCTTTGATTGATTTCAAGTCTGACTTAGAGTCTTCAACAGAAGTCATCAAGAGAGATTATGGCAGTGTAAGAAAACTGAATCTGCGCGTTCCAGATAAGTACCAAGAATTATGCATTGTTGATGTTAACAATTGCGATGGGCTTGAAGCATCTAGGCCTTTGCTGTATTCTGCCTGTCTTGCAGGAAGTGAGAATGTATTTTTAGTTCCTAAGCAGGAAATGCCTATTTTTCTAAAAGACATCACTATCAAAGATTCAAGAGGATTTGTCTGTGTCCCTATTGCAGGAGGTAATACTGTTCTCAGGCTCGAGGGCTTGGGTAAATCAACGCAGATTTCTGAATGGACATGAAAAAGAAAGGTTTAGAGATGCAGGTTCATTGGATTTTCATTTTGATAGCTGGAGCAGTTATCCTTGCGTTCTTTTTTTCAGTTGCAGCCAAGCAAAAATCGCTTTCAGAGGAAAAGCTTTCCATAACCCTTTCTTCTAATATTGAAGCGGTTTTTGCCGGAGCTGTAGAAAGCAAGGGGACAGCACAGCCTTTGATGCTGCCTAAAGGCGGAATAGAATTTTCTTGCTCAGAAGTTTGTGATTGCAACTTTATTATTGGCAGCACTGCATCGCAGTTCAGAGATAAGATTATTTTCGCCCCATCTTTTGTCGAGGATCAGGACGCTGTTGCTTGGTCTGCCGAGTGGAAGATGCCTTTTCGTGTGACTAATCTGTTATACATTACAAATCCTAACATTAAACATTATCTTGTTTATCTGCCTGGAACAAATAGCGAACGGTTATTTGAAAGAGTGAATAAAGATTTGCCTCCTGGTCTGAATCTTGAGGTTTTGGATAATCCTGCAGGTTTATCTGATATTCCTTATGAAGGTTTTCAAGAAACTAAGTTTGTTTTCTTGGATATTCCAGATTCCCAGTTCAATCTAGAGACACTGGATAATGATTTCCGTAAAGAAACTGTTTCTGCAGTTAATATCCATCAGAACACTATTACTTTTTATGAGAAAGAACCGCGCGAACTGGTCTTTGTCTCAGATTCCTCCCCTTTTGTCGGCGAGCAGTTTATCTTCGCAGCCATGTTTGCTGCGGATAAGCAAATGTATGATTGCGGTCTGCAGTCTGCATTTAGAAAATTGTTTCATGTAGCTAGTGTGATTAAAGGCAGAGCAGAATTGATTCAGCAAAATATTACAGAGAGTAAACCAGAGTGTGTTTATCTGTTAGGCGATTTTGATGTCTTGATTAGTGCATCTAATAAGTTGTCTGCAGGTTTTGACTTTTCACAAGGCGCATCAAGCATAACAAGCGCTGCAAATAATATTGAGAAAGAGAACAAGAATCTTATTTTACTGTCTTGTCCAGAGTTATACTAAAATGAAATATCCCAAATCAAAAATTTTCAAGTGCTTTTTGCCGACAAAAGCGCAGATTAAGATGTTTGAGACTATGGGTGTTTTGGTTATTTTTTTCTTCTTGCTTGTCGGAGGGGCTGCTTTTTATTTTCAGATTCAAAAAAGTTCACTTCAACGAGATATTGCAGCGCAGGAGCAGCTTAGATCATTCCAAATAGTTCAAAAGGCGCTATTTTTGCCAGAATTAGATTGTTCTTTTGTAAGTATTCAAAAAGATAATTGTTTTGACAAGTTAAAGATTATAGATTTAGGCAGGCATCTTACTGACCCAGATAAGGATGATTTTATGGAGTATTATTTTAATGTATTTGGGTTTTCTGATGTAAAGATAACGCAAGTATATCCTGTTAATGAATCTTTTTCATACACAGTCTACAAAAATATTCCTGCAGAGTATCGCTCTATTATAAAAACGCAGAGCCCTGTTTTATTATTTGATGCTATAGACAACAGTTATGATTTTGGTATTGTTGAGGTGGATGTTTATGCAGAATAAGCGGGGCCAGATGGAGATTATGGGTTTGGTCATTATTGTTATTCTTGTTGCTATCGGTATGTTGTTTGCTATTCAGTTTTTGATAAAGTCACCAGCAGGCAGAGAGACTTCTGCTGTAAAGGAAAGCACGATGGCTGCAAATTTATTGAATACAATGCTCTCTACAACCACAGAGTGTTATGATAGAAACATTCGTGAATTATTGCAGGACTGCGCATTGACTGGAGGATCTACTAACTGCCTGGGGCAAAGTTCTTGCGATTATGCACGCGATCAAATTCAGCTCATGCTGGATAATACTTTAGGGGTGTGGAATAAAGATTATTATTTCAGCATTCAGGGTGCGGATTCTGTTGCAAAGATTGATTTTGGAGAGCAGTGCACTACCTGTGAAAGAGAAGGCAAAGTTCACCCAGTTCCTGTTCGTCCAGGGTTTGAAATTACTCTCAGATTAGAGATTTATAGTTAAGTTTTTTATAGTTCTGGAATGTATATTCTTCTATGGGGGGTTTAATTAACAAAGTTTATACTTGGCTAGTTAAAAAGCCAATACGAACTGGTTCTTTGGCTGCACTTTTGTCTAGTCCTTACTCGGCATACACTCTTATAACTGGAGATTATTCTGCACAGATAGATAGTCTTGAATCCATTTCATTTGTTGCATCAATTATGACTCCTATGTTGGTGCTTCCTAGTGTAGGCATTGCTGCAGAATTGCTCCAGACATTTGCTTATGAAGATAAATATCACCCAAGAACGCGTTTAAGTGATTTTAAAAAACGCAAGTTATTGAAAAAAGCAGTATCTTTTGGTGATTTTGAGAGTTTAGTAGAAAAGGAATTTAATTTGCAAAAACAAGGAACACTAAAGACCTTGATTAAGGATAAACAGAACACTTTTTCAGATACAGAGCAAAATGCGGATAAAATCGCAGCATTGGCAGAAAAAGAGCAAGATCCTCGTCTGCATGCAGATGCAATCATCCGCTACTTTAAACACTGCAAGTATGACGATGCATTTATTCAGATGGACAAATTGTTTAAGCTTGGCAAAGCTTTGCCCGATTTGTATAAAGCAGATCTTGCAATAAGTATTTTTGCAAATAAGCTGGGTTTATTTTTGAATCCGCGCAATCCTGCAGGTTTGCTTTACGCTGCAATGCTTTCTGCATTAAGGCAGGATTTTGCAGGCGCTTTTTATTATTCTACTTTTGCTAAAAAAACAGCAGAGTTTTTCAAGAGTCCGATTAAGAACGAGATTTATTGTCTTGATGCGCTTATTCATCACACACTCCGTGCTAAAAATGCAAAAGCAGTTTGGTCTAATTTTATTCGGGAAATACGCAAAGAACCTGCGCTTGAGCGTATTGCCGAGACTAAAAATCCTGTACGTGTTCTAAAGAGCAGTCCTTTTTTATCTAAAACTGTGGTGTTTAAAGACAATCCAAATCCTGTGAATCTTGAAGCAGAGATTGAGATGACTCATTTGATAGGAAATAATCTTTCTGATGATTGCACTGTTGCAGAACCTCTGTACTTATCAGAAAGCTCTATTGATGGCGCATATACTTGTGTAATGCGGCATGTCGCTGGAGAAACACTTCTTAGCCAGTTTAAGAAAAAAGATTATTCTGCACTCAAAGGTATTGTTGATTGTTTAGCACGTATACATGCCTTTGTTCCTGCAAATAAAGTTAGAAAAGGAAAATTAGACATTGCAGACAAAGTGCAAAATAAATTAATTGATGCTGACTTGAATTTACCAGAGGATATTAGCGATAGATTAATTCGCAATTATCTCCCTGTTCTTGATTCATTTAAAGATGCAACTTATGTTTATAATAAGGATGCACATCCTGAGAATTGGCTTGTTAATGGAAAACAAATTGTTGTTTTGGATTGCGAAAATGGTTTTTTAGTTCCACAGCAGTTTGATTTAGCTAATCTGCTGGATTATTCACATTATTTGACAGATACTCAAAAAGATAAAGCAATTACTGCTTATGTAATTGCTTATGAAAAATATACTTGCCGCGAGGTAAACATGGACAAATTTAGGTT
>JAHWHT010000045.1 GCA_019323135.1 Candidatus Woesearchaeota archaeon | reverse complement strand
CTTGAGTCTTGCCTTCTTGGATTTTTGCTTCGAGGGCTTTTTTTACTTCTTCCTTTTCCATTGCCCCTTCATTAATTGTCAATTTGGTGAAGTGCTTTATCATATACTTAGGAAAATCTGCCTTCGGTTTCCTTGGCCTATTATCCTTGATTTTTAGGCAATCCAATTCTGTTACGTTATGAACAAAGCTGTAAGTTTTGCACTCCTTTCCGACTATGTACCTTTTAGATATTGTGATGATTCCATTTTCACCAAGTGGCCTTGTTATTCTTGTGTAACTCCCACCTGCAATTTTTCTTAAAAACTTGCTGTGAATTTGTACTCCAGTCTGAGCTTCGTCTGATAAAGCTGACCACCTAATCATGTGTGAAAGAACTACTGCAGCTTTCTCTTTGTCCTTGGTTTTTCCGAATGGCAGACTTTCCAAGGACAACCCTTTAGGTAAGTAGAGGTTTCTCATAGCTGTTGAAGTTTTTGTTTTACCAACACGCTCAATTCCTGCTTGCGGCCATCCTTTAGCCACAATTCCAATTCCTCCTGCTTGAAGTAAAGCCTCTTGTTCTTCTTGTAATGTGGAATGGTCTTTTTACAAGTCAAGCCATAGAGGGTTTGTGGGGCAAGGTTTAAAAACGCTGCCGCCTCTTTAATGGTCAAAGGCTTGTTTGGGCTGTTTTTGGTTGTTGAACTCTGCTTTGACAGGAGTTCTTCAATCCGCTCTGTCCGGGCTAATAGCTTGGCTATCGCCTCCGGTAAATCATTGAAATTAATTTTATCCATGCTGCGAAAATCTCGCAACAATGGGTGGGAAAAAATAGGCAATTGCTTATAGGACTATTAAGAGGACTATAAACAGGACTACAAAACTCTTAACCTATTTGGAGACCCTTTTTGTGGCCTTTTACTAGGATATTTATAGGATGGGTCGCTTTGGGGAAGGGGCATAATTTTCCCTGCGTTAGAGCCTCTTTCGGGCGTATAGTCAAAGTACTTATGCAGCCAATTAGCAAAAACCTTTTCATAGGTTTTGAACTGTATAAATTCTGCCTCTTCTAAATCTTCCAACAGGCCTGAAAATTGATTGACACTTTTTTCCCAATAGATTCTTGAACTTGGCCTTTTCCCTTCTAACAGCGTCTTTAAATTTGGATGGTCGGTTACGGACACATACTTCTTTAAGCATTCAAATACTTCAACGGCCTTATCAAAGCTAATTAGGCTATCCTCCGCATTTGGCCATTGGGTTATTTCTTCCAAGTAGGCATAAAACATTTTAATCAAGGAACCTTCAATTGGGCTGTTCTCAAAAATCCAGTAAAGCTGACTTGCCCTTTCTTTTGTTGTCTCTAGGCACTCCATAGCCTCTTGCCCCGTTTCTAAGTCTGCTAATCCTTGCTTAAAGCTTTCCTTGATTTTTTTAAAACCCTCTTTACAATGATGCTTTGAGTCCAAGAACCTTTGTTCAAAAAAATGTGCATATTCAGGGAATGCAGCCAAAAAGATTTCATTCTCCAGCTTGCAAACAAGATTCATGATTAAAATATCACTATGAAATTGCTTAGCAACTTGGTAAAAATTAATCAAATCATTTTTCGCTCTATCTATGATGCCTGTGCTAAAATTACTCAGGCTATTCAAGCCTTTACCTCTGTTTCTTTTTTCAAAAAGGGTAATGGAAAGGAAGTGTGCTTTAAAACTAAGAAGCCAAATACCTTTTTGGTCACCGTAAACAAGTTCAGTCCAATTTGCAAAGTTGTCCTTAATTATCTCATTGTAATCTTCCCATAACCATCGAAATAATCCGTGAATGGCTTCCTTAAGGTAATCAATAAATATGCTTGAATCCCTTTTAGCCTTTCTCTCAGTCTCATTTAAGTAGTTTGACTCTATATCCTCTGCAAGCCTTTCCCTTAGTTCATTTGTACGATTATAATACTCCCTTAATTTAAGGCAGGTCATCTTCATTTGATTTCTAAAAGATTCTTGGTCGACACTTTCTGATTCTCTCCTTATTGCCGCCCTTAAATTTTCCTCGCTAAATTGAATGAGGGAGAAATACAAATTAAGTCTTAAACTAATTGGTGGAAATGCAGAAGATTCATCTGGGTAACCTCCCTCCCCCTTTAAAACCAAATCAAAGCTATAATTAGGAAACAACTTTAGTAGGTCGCTTTCATTAAGCTCCTCGGTTTCAAGAATTGATGTTGGCCCTGAAAAGTAAAACTCAAAATCTTCTGAAACTCTCATGGTTATGGGTTGGATATAGGGATAAGAAACTCCGAAACCTGCTTTCTTTTATCAGCTTCCAATCCTCCTATGTAATTCATTGTTGTTTTTGAGTTCTGATGGTTCAAGGCAAATTGAATAAACTCCAAAGATGCCCCTCCCTGAATGGCTAGGGTTGCAAAGGTATGTCTAGCCCAATAGGTAGATATTTCGGAAGGCAAACCTTCTTCCTTTGCTAACTTCTTCATGTGTTGGTTGACAAACCTAGTTAGGTTCTGAACTGCTCTGATGCGTTCGGGTTCTTTCATTTCATCGGTTAAGACATTGAAAAGATAGGCATCTGGGCTTTTATCCTCATTCCCGTATTGCTCAATTATTTGCTTGGCTAAGGGATGCAAATAGGCTATGACTGGCCTTCTATTTGCCTTCTTGGTTAGTTCGTTCTTTTTCCTGTAAAATGAAATCTCTTCTCCGCTAAGGTCTTTGTTCCTTAATTCGGCAATATCCCGAAAATTGATGCCATTCACAATGAAAGAGAACAACCAAAATGCTCTTGCTTTGTGTTGATAGGTTCCATGCTCCAAAGGCAAAGACACAAGCTTCTCTAACTGTTCTTTGGAAAGTGCTTTCTTCACAGATTGACCTTCTGGAATTACGTACTTTCTCCTTCCGAAAGGGTATTGCTCACGGGAAACCATATTTTGTTCAATGGCCTCATTAAATGCCGCACGGATATTTCTAAGGTAAATCCCAACTGTGGTAAGGCTTCTCTTATGCTCTTTAACCATCCAACGTTCATATCCTTCGAGCCAGCTTGGGGTAACTTCATTAAACAAAATCCTATCCCTTTTCTGATAGCCCCTGACAGACTTTAAAGCCAATTGATATGCTATACTAGTCCTTACCCTTTCCGACTTGTTTAAACGCTCTATAATGGCTTCCATTACTTGGTCTAAAGTTTCGGGCTTGGGTTGGTTGTGGTTAAGTGCCTGTTCAAACTCAGGCAAATTAAAAGGCTTGATACTGGAAGCTACCTGTGTGGCATGTGCTTCAATGGCCTTTAATTCATCCCTCAAAGCCTTTAAATGGCCTCTTGGGCTTCCCTGCTTCAATGTTTTAAATTCGGTTGCTGTACATTCATATTCAGCCCCCAAACCGTAAAGCTTGAAGTACCCTTTAGGCACATTGGTAAAAACCCTTAGCTTGATTGGGTGCTTTCCATTTGCCTTTTTTGTACGTTTGTCTAGCATGGTGCTAATCGTAAACCCTCCTGTTTTCATGTGTTGCAATGCGTCTTAGTTGCCATATTTTTTGCCCTGCTAAGCTACTAAAAAAGGATAAAAAAAGAAAGGAAAAGAAAAGTATACTAGCCTTAAATGACTTAAAAACAGCACATTGATAAAAATAGAAAGAAGCATTACTCTGACTACGGATCAGAAGGTTAGGAGTTCGAATCTCTTCGGGGTCACTTGAAAATCAAAGGCTTACAGCATTTTCGTTGTAAGCCTTTTTAAATTTGCCACACGATTTGCCATACTAACACCCTATTTAGCAATCTTGGACAAGGTAATAGGGCTTTCTGATGGATAGGTTTGTGCAAGCTGTGGGTGGCCTATTCCAAGCAAGCAAAAATTGCAAGTGGACATGCCTTGGCTAAAAGGTACAAGAGAAACCAAACCGAATTGGAGGGGGTGGGCTTGAATGGCAGGGGGATGTTTTTCTGAAAATGGGTTTTTCAAAAACAAGCTATGCACTCAAAAGAGCCGCAAAACGAAAGCATGCAAGTTCTTGCGGTGAACAACCTTAAAAAACGCCTTCTTTGCCAAAAGATTAATGCCACAACCTTCTTGCTACTAGATACTTAGTTAGAAATCGGATATGCCTTATTTAGGGTGAGTTAACATTAGCCAAGAGTGTTATCAATACAAGTGCCTGAATATATGAGATTTAGGTTTGTTCAAATGCACACCTAGCGAAGTTCAAAAACATGCGAAAAATAGAAAAGGAGAGGGTATTTGCTCTTTGGAGCATGGACAAAAGGTACATGGAAATGTTTAGGGGCTTTTTGTAATTACATATTGGCTATTTTGCCTAGGAGGGCATTAAATCAGTTCTGAGGGGGTGCTTGAAAAAAAAAACAAAGGAAGATTAAATAACCTTTTGTCCTGCATCAAGGCAAGCAAATACACCACAACGCCCCCTTTGGAATATCCATTACACAGATGTTGGTTTGTACATGGCATACAACGGTCTCGTGTATGAAGCGTTGGGCGTTTCAAAGCACTTCACTGTCAAAACGCTTGTATGTTTTTTTATGTAGACACTTTCAATTTAACCACTTCATGCCCAACGATTTATACACAATGTTGTGCAACGTTTTTATTTTTTACTTGCTTTTGTGTCTTAAATGTGTTTAATTTGTGTCTTTAAACACTCAAATATAGCAGAAATGTCTAAAAGAGTCCAAGTTTCCTTCACAGAAAAACAATGGGAGTTGATTGAGAAATTCAAAGGTGAGTTTGGTGAGAAAGATGCAGATGTTGTCAGAAGTATTGTTATTTCATGGTTAGCTGAAAAAAGCTTCATATCGTCCACTATAAAATCAAGAAATAATCTTATTGAAAACCAAGAAAAAGAAATTTGAAATGCGTAAGAATAGTTTTTTGGAACTAAAAAACGAGTATCATATTATTCAAGGTGAATGTTTAGACGTACTAAAAGGTTTGCCAAATGAGTCAATTAGCTGCGTTATAACTTCACCACCTTATTGGCAATTGAGGGAGTATGATGCAGGAGAAATGAATGGTCATATTATTGGAAATGAAAAAGACCCAAAAGAGTACGTGCAGAAGTTGGTGGAAATATTTTCGGAGGTAAAAAGAGTATTAAAAAAAGATGGCTCATTATGGTTAAACTTGGGTGACAAATACCATAACAAAATGCTTATGGGTATGCCTTGGAGAGTTGCACTGGCCATGATAGATGATGGTTGGATTCTGCGAAATGACATCATTTGGGATCAGATGAAAGGAACGCAAAGTGCAAAAGATCGTTTGAGGGATGTATATGAGCATGTGTTTCATTTTGTAAAATCAAAGAAATACTACTATGACCATAATGAGATTAGGATAAAACCAAAGAGAAAACCTAAGAAGTACAAAGGGGAAATGGTTTCTGCAACAGGTGTAAGTGGTAAGAAGTATCGAAAACAAATAGCGGAAAGTACTGTTTTAAGCAAGGTTGAAAAAGTGAACGCGGAACAAGCTTTAAATGATGCAATAAAGGCGATGGCAGATGGAGAAATTGTGGATTTTAGAATGACTATTAGGGGTGAGCAACGGACTTTTCACAGTGACAAAACCAAAGTAAGTGGTCGAGCTAAAGAACTAGAAGATAAAGGGTATTATATTCTAAAAATGGGAGCAAATGGACATCTTCCTTCAGATATTTGGAGAATTGTACCTGAAGATCAATGGAGGAAAGATGCTCATTATGCAGTTTTCCCCGAAGAACTTTTGACAAACCCAATAAAAGCTACATGTCCGAAAGGGGAATATGTTTTAGACCCATTTTCAGGCACTGGTAGTTCTGTCCTAACAGCACTAAAGCTTGGGAGGAAAGGCATTGGAATTGATGTTAGTTCAAAATACAATGAAATAGCAGAAAGAAGAATTGACGAGTTTAAAAAACTCCGTCATTCTGACCTTTTCGCATGATATTAGAAATGAAATCATCCACAGAAGGGTATCTGTCACTGTCAGCACCACCAAGAATGCGATTAATTCCATCCAAGTCGGTTGAAACAGCTTCTGCAAATTCTAAAACCCATTTATCATTGCTCCATACCATTTTGTATGTGCAAAAGTGAATTGGATCGTTTTCGTTTGCATTTCTTAAATCACTTGTGTCAACTGCATGTCGTAAATAATCTAATGCTATATCCTGAATGACAAAAACAATTTTATGCTTCCAAAAATCTATGATTTTCCCCTTTTTATAGACTTGTTGCATCATGGTTTTCATAAATTCATTAGCCCAATTTATGCCATATGGGTAACTAGGTTCCATGAATTGCCCATGTTCTTTGAAGTCTAATACAGCCTGCCATGGTGAACCTGTTGTACCGCCTGCTTGAAACTCAACGCATAAAAAGTCAATTACATCACCTTTATCATTTCTCCTTACAGCAACATAATCTACATTACCACCAACTCCAATTGAGACTTCTGAAACCCACTCAATTCTATCCCACTGTTTTAGATACTTGTCTTTCAATGAGCTAAATACGATATCTTCTCGAAATCTGTGAGGACATATTATTACTGGGAGATAATTATCAGTAAAGCTGCCTTTGTAGCCCAAACTGCAAACTCCAACTTTTATGTGCGGTTCACTTTTTCTTGGTTTTGTGCATATTCCATTAATAAAGGAACAGAATTGAGTTTCAATAGCTTTTTTGGCTTCTCCACTCTTGTCAGTATAGGCATGACAAAATATTTCGGTGGGGAATTTCTTAATTATTGGTTCGTCCATTTGTTTTTTTTTAAATGTTGCACAACTTACTTATAAGAACCATAAAATAACATCCATCCCACAACCCTCTGCTGCGTTAGTACGACTCCGTTGATGTTTATTTTACCTGTGTAATGTACACAAAAAACCCTAAAGATCTGTAGTGGACAGCCAAAGCTGGACAACAAAATCCAAATGCTTATATTTCGATTGCAAGCAGGCATGGTACGTAAAAGAGTGATTTACTATTTCACTTCTCAACATTCTTATTATGAGGCTCATAAGTTTTTTGTGAAGGCGAAAAACGGCATAGGCGGCAGAAACTCGATTGACTAAGCATTAACTTTAGACTGCGCCAAACATATCGCCAGGATACAACTAAATGAGAAGGGGAAGCCTACAAAACGTCCATAATAGTAGGCAAACAGTAGTTAAGGACTTTATCCCAATTTTGGGAAAAAGTTCGGGGTAAGCCATTGGTAGAAATGGAAAATGTAATGGTTATGGCCAAAATATTTGAAACTCAAAGGGGGATAGGAAGGCATTAAACGACTTTGAAAAATGTTTCCTATTGCCATAAGGAACAAAGCAACCAACCAGCGCTACCAAATTAATCCTTATACACCCTTAAATAAGCTCAACTAAGCAACCAAATACCAAAACCATATACAAGTATGGTAAAGGCAAAATGGCTGCTTAGAATCGCATGTATAAGGTTATTCGTAACCAAAGTGGGGTTTAAAGCCTAGAAATGCTGTGCTTTCTTCCCTTACAATCCGAAAAACCCTTTCCTTGAACTCTTCGATAGTGTACAAAGAATCGTGGATGGTGAAGATTGGAGCATCGGGTATCTCACGGTTAATCCTAGTTGCAATTAGGTCAATAAACAGATGAGACTCTACTCTTTGAAGCAAACGTGCAAACAATTGGTGTTGGTTTACAGGCTTGAAGAGTTTCACCGCCTCCTTTAGAAATGGATATGCTTCCCACAAGTGTTTCCTAATGCAAGACATTTCAGTACCTCTACCATAGAAACACGTAAGTATTTCCTTCTTTACCATGTCTCTCCGCTTCTTAAACGGATGGTCTATTGGAAGCTTCTCCATAAAGGCATCGTAAAACACGCCATCTTCAATTTCTCTTTGGAAATCCGCAAAGCCTTGCCTAGTCCTTAGTTCAGCCAATTCGTGCCACAATATAATGTTACCATACATCTTTTCTACTTTAATTCTTTCTCCTTCATCTTTACTCATTAAGCTTAATAACATTGTTGGCTGTGAACACTTTAAATCTATTCCCTTTAGTTCTTTTCCTTCATTCCTTAGCTCTTTCCTTAGTTCCCTTGGGCAGCTTGTTAGATTTGTATGTAACCTTCCATATTCATCTCTTACAAAGAACCAATCTTTTTCTTCTATTGTCCTTTTACAATAGGCATACCTTAACGGAGCTTGAGTCTTGCCTTCTTGGATTTTTGCTTCGAGGGCTTTTTTTACTTCTTCCTTTTCCATTGCCCCTTCATTAATTGTCAATTTGGTGAAGTGCTTTATCATATACTTAGGAAAATCTGCCTTCGGTTTCCTTGGCCTATTAT
>JAHWHT010000044.1 GCA_019323135.1 Candidatus Woesearchaeota archaeon | reverse complement strand
GGTTTTCAATAGATGCAATAAAAATTAGTTTTGATAAAGGCAAAAAGATTTATCTATATGAAATAAAAACCAAAAATAAATATCAAAAACCTAGATCTTATTGGAAAATTAAATTTACCCAGTCTACTGTAAATATATACCGTGAAGCATTAAAATTAGGATTTGAAGTAAAAATTGCTATAGTTTGGTTATTAGATGATTGGAATTATGAAATCCAGTTTCAAGATTTCAAAACTGCAGATTATTGCATTGATAAGCCCAAAAAATACGATTTAAAATCAATATAATTTGATTTCGTAGAAAAATGAGTAATTTAGAAAAATGAATAGTCCCGCGCATATCCTCAAATCAAAGATTTTCGGGACGCGCAGGTCTATTCGTTACACTCATAGTCCCGCGCGGATTCGAACCGCGGTCCATGCATCCAAAGTGCACGATGATTGGCCACTACACCACGGGACTGTAATCAGAAGAATAAGTGCCATGTTTAAAAAGTTTACTAAAAGAATTACTTAAATTGCTCAATAACTTCTTCTTCTGCAAAGTGCAGCTTTCCTGGAACTATTAGGCAATGCAGTCCTGGGCCGAAATTTAATTTAGAGAGTTCTGAGGATTTGCCTGTTTTTATCTGTTGATCTAGAGAGCCGATTTTTGCACAACCTATGCATAAAGTGTCTTTTGTAAAGACTTTTTCATTTCTTCGCATTTCAATCTTTAACAGGGTGTTGATTGCGTCACTAATTGTCATGAACTTATTTTCTTTAGGTCTTAAATCTAAGAGCAATAAAGTGTGCAAGCCCATTTTTTGATTTTCTTTCAAAAAATCATAAGGAGTTTCTGGTTCAAATCCTTTTTCAGGAAATGGAATACTTGTGGTCTTGCCAAACTTGTATACCTGCAATCCTGTAACTCCAATTGCAGAAAGAATAGATGCATTATGAACGATTTGAGTCTTTATTCCTGCTTTTTTTGCTCTCATTAACAAATCCATGTGAGTTGTTGCTCCAAACGGATCGCCAACAACAAGAAAAGCAACATTTTTGTCTTTAGCATCTTTTAGGATAGTTTTTCCAGGATTTTGCTCAACCATGTCCCTGTCTGCAAGGATTATCTTTTTTTCATACTGTTTTTCCAGATAACTGATTGGACAATTCAGGATTGCGGTGTAGTTTTCTAAATACACTACATCTGCTTTCTTGACAAGATTAAGACCCTTAACAGTAATGTCTTTCTCGTCGTTTAATCCTAGTCCTATGAAGTATAATGTCATACGTCTAAAAAGAATTGTTTTGTTTAAAAAGCTTTAGTAAAAAATTAAAAAAAAAATAACCCCCGCGCGTGTGGCTCGCGGGGCAAATTTGTTTTTTCGCCTTCATTAAACTTGATTGGGGGTGGTAAAATGAAGGCAAAGAAAAACACACCAGGTCAAAAGACCTGTTCACCAAAGACCAAAGGGGGTGAACATTAATTGATGATTTCTATGCCTAGCGCATCTTCAAGCTCTGTTTTTGCAGCAGCTTTACTTGTTGCGGTAGCTTTTCCAATAATCCATGGTGAGTTAACACCGGTAATTATTGTCATTACCATCAGCTTACCTTTCATTTCTTCGCCGACTCTTGCGCCCCAGATAACATTTGCATCAACATCTAGGTTTTCAGTTACTAGCTCACCAATTTTGTTGATTTCTTCTAGGGTCAGGTCTGGTCCGCCGCTGATATGTATCAAAGCGCCTGTTGCACCTGCATAGTCTATGTCTAGTAAAGGATTTTCAAGAGCTCCTTTAACTGCTTCTTCAACTCTATTATTTGTGTCAGAGCTGCCGACACCAATAGCTGCAACTCCTCCATTTGTCATGATTGTTTTTACGTCTGCATAATCCAAGTTAACCAGACTTGGTACTGCAATTGTTTCAACAATTCCTTTAATCATGGTTGCAATCAATTCGTTTGCGACTGCAAAAGCTTGTTGAATTGGTAAGTTTCCGGCAATTGTGACAAGCCTGTTGTTGTCGATAACAATCACAGTGTCAGAATATTTTCTTAATTGTTCAAGACCAAATTCTGCTTTTTCGATTCTTGCTCTCTCAATATTGAAAGGCATTGTAACTGTGCCTATAACAATAGAGCCCATATCTTTTGCAAGCTGAGCAATAACTGGTGCAGATCCTGTACCCGTTCCGCCTCCTAATCCTGCGCAAACAAATGTCATGTCAGCTCCTTTAAGAACTGTCTTTAGTTCGTTCATGCTTTCTTGTGCTGCTTCTGCTCCTTTTTGTGGGAAGCCTCCGCATCCAAGACCGCGAGTACATTCTTTACCGATAATGAATTTTTTATCTGCTTCAGAAATGTTCAAGTGCTGCTTGTCAGTATTACATGCAATAATTTCTGCACCTTTAATACCTCTTTTGTATAGCCAGGAAACCATGTTGTTTCCACCGCCACCAGAACCAATTACTTTTATGTTTGCTTGACCGACCTGCAAGCCGTCTGTATTCAAATCCATTTCCTTTGCTTTTTCTAATATTACGTCCATTTACATCCCCCCTTTTGGTTTGTCTTTTTTAATCTATAGGTTACCATATAAATTTTGGACTAACGAAATGTTTATATGGTAGTTGATTTTAATCCTTTCTAGAACGAGGGGTTATGATAAGTTTGCGCCAACAAATTTGTCTGAGAAAATTTACATTCGTTCAACTATTACGTGGATACTAAACGCCAAATTAGTATTTTGCCAAAATTACGATAATTTAAACTTAGTTCGCCAAAACTTTGTTTAAAATTAATATTTCTTTTGTTTATTAAATCAACTATATAAATATTTTCGTGATGTAAAATATATTTTAAAAACTATAAATCACTTTTTTCTCTCGAGTATTTTTTTGAACATTTCTTTTCCTCGTCGGAGAGCGGCTTGAACATGTTCATGATAGTAGCCCATGTATGCTGCTATGTCTTTAACTCTGTTGCCGTATGACTCGATAAAAATAATATTTTCCATCTTAAACTTCCTAGGCATATTTGGTTTTTCTGCTGCATAACCAAGAGTTATAACTGCCTGAGGCACTGCATCAGCAGGAATATTCAGTATTTTTCTTAGTGCATTTTCTTCAAAAGCACCTACCCAGCAGGAACCTAGACCTTGGGATGTGGCTGCTAAAAGCATGTTTTCAATAGCTGCACCAGCATTATGCATACAGTACACTTTTTCTCCTCTAGCACCATAAAACTTGGCAGCTTTTTTAGGGTGTGCAACAATAACAATATGCAGAGGTGCATCCTGCATCCAATACTGTTTAACACAAGCTTCTGCAATTTTTTTCCGCTGATCTAGATTTGTGACGAGAATAAATCTTGCTTCCTGAATATTGCCTGCATTAGGAGCCAACCTTGCGGCATTGAGAATATGACCTACTTGTTCAAATTCAACAGGCAAATCTTTGTATTTTCTTATACTTCTTCTTAATGTGATACAGTCCAATGTTTCCATTGTTCACCTCTCTTAGTATGTGCATAGCACGCTTCGTTTCGCTTCTGTTGCAGGGTTATTGCCCAGATTTATCTTAAATAGAGTGTATGCCTGAAAACTTCGCTAGGTGCTATGCACATACCTCTCTTAGAAAGATTTTTAAACAGTCCTTCTATATATTCTTTTCGATGAAATATGGGGAGCTAGTGGGAGTATATGCGCAATTAGAGGGCACGACAAAAAGGCTAGAGAAAACTTTCTTTTTATCAGAATTTCTAAAAAACTTGCCTGAACAAGATATTGATACTGTTATGCTTTTGGTGCAGGGCAGAGTATTTCCTGCATGGGATGAACGAAAAATAGGCATGGCTGCACGGCTGCTGCTCAAAGCAATAAACATAGCTTCAGGAATAAACTCAAAACTTATTGAAGAAGAGTGGAAAAAAACAGGGGATTTAGGTCAGACTGCACAAAACATAATTGCAAAGAAAAAACAAGCAACACTATTTACTGCAGAATTGACTACAGATAAGGTGTTTGAGAATCTGCAGAAACAATCTGTGATCGAGGGGTTAGGAACAGTTGATAAAAAAGTCAAATTGATTGCTGAACTGCTTACCAGTGCAAAACCTGAAGAAGCAAAATATATCATAAGAACAGTTCTAGAGGATTTAAGAGTAGGTCTTGGGACAGGAACAATGCGAGATGCAATAACCTGGACCTTTTTTGGGGATGAAATAGGATTCAAATATAACCAAGCAGATAATAAGTTAGAGTTAGAGGATAGAGAGAGGTACAATTCTTATGTTACTGCTGTGCAGGAAGCCTGCGACATAGCAAATGATTTTGCAGTAGTTGTTCACAAAGCAAAAAAAGGATTAGCGGGATTAAAAGAGATAAGTTTAGAACCTGGAAAACCAGTGAAAGTGATGCTTTATCAAAAAGTCAAGACTATGTCAGATGCATTTGAGACTGTGGGGAAACCTGCTGCATTTGAGTACAAATATGATGGATTTAGACTTCAGATACATAAAAAAGGAGACAAGATTTGGCTGTTTACTCGCAGACTTGATGAAGTCACAAAACAATTCCCTGATGTTCTAGAATTTATTAAAACACATGTTAAAGGAGATGAGTTTATTATTGATTCAGAAGCAGTAGGGTATGATGTCAATACTAAAAAATACACTGCATTCCAGAATATTTCTCAAAGAATTAAAAGAAAACATGATATTGAAGCCACTGCGAAAAAATTTCCAGTAGAGTTGGATGTTTTTGATGTGATTTCTTTTAATGGAGAAAATTTGATTAAGAAACCATTTTCTGAACGAAGGGCGATAGTTGAAAAAATGATAGAGCCTATTGAATTAAAAATAAAACCTGCAGTGCAAATTGTGACTGATGATGAAACAAAAGCAGAAGAGTTTTATCAAAAATCTTTATCTGCAGGAAATGAAGGCGTGATGATAAAGAATTTATCAGGAGTGTATAAGCCAGGTTCTAGAGTAGGTTATGGTGTTAAATTAAAACCGACAATGGATACGCTAGAAGTAGTTATTGTTGGGGCAGAATATGGAGAGGGCAAGAGATCTGCATGGCTGGCCAGCTTTATTATTGCGATTAGAGATCCTGACACAGACGAAGTGTTAGAGATTGGGAGAGTTGGAACAGGAATAAAAGAAAAAGACGAAGAAGGCGTAAGCTTTAGACAATTGACAGAGATGTTGAAGCCACTTATTATTAAAGAAGAAGGGAAGATAGTATTTGTTAAACCTTCAATAGTTATTGAGGTAGATTATGAAGAGATACAGGCAAGCCCTACGTATAAATCTGGATTTGCATTGCGGTTTCCCCGCTTTGTTAAATTAAGAGAAGACAGAGGGGTAGGAGATGTTAATACTCTTAAAGAAGTTGAGATGCTATATGATATGCAGAGAGGAAGAGGTTAAATTTTTTCTAGAAGTTCATCCAAATATTTCTTATCTTTGTAGCTAAGGTATAATCTTTGCTTGAGTTCTACGTCGGGGGTGAAAGTAATTATTTTAGGTTCTTGCTTGAAACCAGAATTGTGTTCATTAATTAAGTCAATTATGCTTATTGGTCTGAAGACGCCATTTATTCTTTGAAAATTGTGCCTAACTTCAATGACATTGTAACCTAACTGAAGATATTCTTCTCTTTTTTGCGCCACATTATCAAAATATTCTTTTGAGGTCTTTCCAAAGAATTTTTGCCCTGCTTTTGCGCCGCAGATTTCAAACAAAAAATTATTTGCAACGCCAAAGTCTGGCCGATGATTGCAGTTAGGTATATCTGGCTCATAAGTGTGTGCAATTCCTAAAGCAGACAAGAAAAAATGCCAAAAACACTCGTTTTTTGACCTTAATCTAACTCCTTCAGAACTCGTGGCCTTGTAGCTAGATCTAAAACTGCTTCCTTGAGGATCTTTAAAGATATCTGTATCTCTAGGTGAAATTATGTTTGGTGCTAGCATAATGTGTTGTATGTTTTTGAGATACTTAAAGAGATGGAGTAGTATGAAGTACAACGTAATGATAAAAATAAAACGCCCCTGCTGAGAATCGAACTCAGGTTTTACGGACCGCAACCGTACGTACTGTCCACTATACTACAGGGGCATAGAAGATATTACATTTTGGTGCTTTAAAAAACTATCTTTTAGAAAAAGAAAAAAAAATTAATCAAAAACAGAACTGCGTCCGCCTTTTTCAAATTTGGAATCTGCTGAACTTCTAACTTCTTTGCAAATTTTTGTTTTAGCGTCTAAATCCCATACATATGCTACGCACTCAGGAACAGTAGATGCCATGCAGAAAGATGCAGTTGTTTTGCTAACTTTGCTCATCTTGATGCCTGCTTGTTTTCCGAGATAAATTTCTTGAAAACCAAGATATGGTGTTTCAATGCCGTCAAGCAAAAACTTTGCTTTACTTCCTTCAATATCTAAAATTTGAACTGTTCCGCCAATGCCTTTGAATCTATAATCCGCAGATTCTCTAGCTCCTCCAAGCCGTAATTGCAGTGTAAAATCGCCTTCACAGCCGACAAGCATTCTTGTAGCTCCGCCAGAACTTGCTGTAAAAAAGTAGTACATTCCTCCTAATCCTACAAGAACGACAAGGATAAGTATTGTAGCTTCGAGCTTTTTCATCATATCACCTCATTTAATACGATAACAAAAGAGTTACTTCTTTATAAACTTAACTCTAATTTTTCTGAACATGCTGAGTGCTCTTCCGAATGGAAGCGGAGCGATTCTACCCATTATTATAGTGTTTCTTTTTTTTATTGCATTTCTTAAGCTTCCATGGAATAAAGTGAATGCTTTTCCAATCTCATAATAGAAATGAGAATCAGAGCCAGCAGTTTGGGCTAATTTATGTTTTTGCGCAAATTGAACAGCTAATTCGTTTTCCCAGCGAAACATGTTTCTTGAATTAAAGGTTTCAAAACCATCAATCTTTTTTAATTCTTTTTTATCAAAATTGCAGGGTTTTCTTAATAGGCCCCATGTAAAAGGGTGTGCTGCAATTGCAATACCGCCCTGCTTGTGAATTTCATCAATAACTTCTTCTGCTTTTCTTGATTTGATTTCTTTTTTCAGGTATAATCCCAGTATTTCCCCTTGGTCTGTCTTAATTTCAGCGCCAATAATAACTTCAAAGTTTTTATCTTTGTTTAATTTTTTTACTTCTGCTCCGCCTTTTATTGTGTTATGGTTTGTTATAGCAATGCCATCTAATCCTCTTTTCTTTGCTATTCTTAACAGTTTTTTAGGCTTGATTCTAGAACAGCTTGAGTGATTTGTGTGAATGTGAAGGTCGTATTTTTTCATGGTATATTCTAAATGATAGAATTATTTAAGTGTTGCTATTGTACATGGGCCTCTCCTGCCGACGCAGGGGCCGTCTTTTACGATGAAGTTGTTTGCTTTGAGATTGTCTCTGACAAGTCTTGCACAGGAATACGTTGCAAGTATTGCTGAATCTTTCATTACTTGCTTTATTTCTGCGAAGAATTCTTTTGTCCAGAGTTTTGGGCAGACTTGCGGAGAAAAAGGATCTAAGAATACTGCGTCAAACTTTTCATTTAGTTCTTTGATTTTTTCTTTTGCATCGCCTAATATTATTTTTAATTTAACTCTTTTATCAATTTTATTTCTGTTGATTAAATCATAATATTTTAGAGGGGGATTAAGTTTTTTCATTTCATCAAGGATTTTTTGATCGTTTTCCAGACCAATTATTTCTATTTCACATTCTGGATTAGATTCTAACGCAATTTCAACAGCTGCTGCAGAATTATATCCCATTCCAAAACAAATATCAAGAATTTTTATCTTTCCTGTTTTTGCAAGCTCTGCAATTTTACATGGTTTTACAAATTTTTCAAAAGCTTCCTCTATTGCTCCGTGAATGCTGTGATAATATTCTTGGTATTCCTCATTAAATAAAGTTATTGAGTTGTCCTTTGTTACTCGCTGTTTCAATCTTTTCACCAACTTGTTCTTTAATATCTTTGGCAAGCTTTTTGCCTATTAACTTTTCCAATACACCTAAATTTGCTTTTCTAATCGCGCCTAAATCCTTTATTCCATTTCTGAATAATTTTCTTGCTCTTATACGCCCGATGCTTTTTAATTTAAGCAAAGCAATCAATTCTTCTTTAGCGCCATGCTTTAATCTAAATCTTAATTTTGAAATATCTTTTAATAAAAATTGATGCTGATTAATCCTTGCAATTTCAGACAGTGCATACAATAGCCAATTTGCCCTAGTGATTTTTGCTCTTGTTTCTCCAGGACGAATATCGTATTGCTCAAGCAGATAAATATCATCT
>JAHWHT010000123.1 GCA_019323135.1 Candidatus Woesearchaeota archaeon | reverse complement strand
AAGACTATGTTGTAAATCCTGATCCCACATCTGTTGAGGTATTCCTTTCACCTGTATTGGCTGATCTGCAGTTAACACAGCGGTTATTCCGCCGGCAAGTACTGCTAGTATGATTAAAGCTAAAATCGCAATCCAGCGGGACTTATATCGCTCTTTTGCGCTTGTTTTACCGACGATAGCAAACTGTCCAAAGCCTTCTGCATTTGCTTTATAATAAACATAATTTTTGTCAGATCCTTCTCTTATTGCTTTTAGTTTTGTGTAGCCAGTATATTTCAGCATTGCTAAAGAGATATCTTCTGGTTTTATGCCTCTTCTTTTCATCCACTGTCGGCTCACTCTGAACCTGAATTTGCTTTCTTTGATGTCTACATTTTGTACAGAGGATGTTACTCTGAAATATCTGTATACAAAATCTTTTGGATGCGTGTATTTGGCGTGCCTTGTTCTCCCTTTTTTAGCCACGACTTTGATATTTTTTGCAGGGGAATCAATCTTAAAGCTTAACTGATGCAGTCCTTTTCTCCAGCCTAGATGCATCAATATTGTTTCATTTGCTAAGGTTAATCCTCTCCAGCGTGCAACAGATTTAGTTAGTCGAGATATTCTATATAAGATAAATAATACAATTAGTATTGCTACCCCTAAAAGTACGTAGTATTTATTATCCATCAATAAAGTTCGTGTCTTGAATCCGATATAGAGTAAAATCAATACTACGAAAAATAGTATCATATTGAAAAGCCATTTATCATGCACTCTTTTTCCAGTTGCAATATCGTCTTTAGATATTAGCTCGTATTCTGCTTTAAGCTTTTTTTCGTATTTTTTGACTGCTTTTTGGCGTTCTTTTTCAATTGCTCTGTCTTTTTTCTGTTTTTCTTGCTCTCGCAATTTTTTATCTTTTTCTTGTTGTTTTTTGAGTGCTTCTTTTTTCTTTGCTCTCTCTTTTCTGCGTTTTGCTCGTGCTTTTACTGCTTTTTCATCTGTCAGTTTATTAACAACAAAGTATATTCCAACTATCAAAATTAATAATAGGATAATTCCGCTTATTGTATATACTAAATAATCTCCAAATAGTTTGCTTAAGACTGTTGATTTTCTTAGTTTAATTAGTATTTCTTTTGAAAACTCTGCACCATTAACATCTGTTGCTTTTATTTTAACTGAGTATTCTCCAGGTTCAACGGTTTGTGTTGGTTTTAGATATAGTGGAAATTTTTCACGCTCTTCTGCCTCAATTACAATCATCTTTGTATCTGTGCTTACCCAAGTAGGTCCATCAAGTTCCAGAATGTATGTTTTTGATTCTGTGTGTTTATTGAATATATCTAGATTTACTGCACTCTCTTCTAGTATTTCTGATTTTATTGTATCTATTCCTTCTGCGATTACAGGCATTCCCGTGTCTGTTATTTCAAGTTGAAGGCTTAGTTCAGCCATTGTTCCTGTTTTTTCTGCTGTTGCTAAGAAAGGAATATTATATTCTCCAATTAGAGAACATTTTTTAGGCTGTATTTCAATTGTAAGATCTTCTGAAGTGTTTGCTTGAAGTGTTATTGAATCTTTGCTGAATGTTGTATCAGCAGAGAATTTATCAACTGCAAAAGTGTATGTCTCTGAAAATGTTTCTGGATTGATTATTGTTAAATCATATACTGCCTTTTGGCAGGGTGATATGCTTTGTGACCAGACATTTGCTTTTATGTCTACGTTTAGTGGATGTTCTACAGTTATGTCCTGCATGATTA
>JAHWHT010000122.1 GCA_019323135.1 Candidatus Woesearchaeota archaeon | reverse complement strand
GTAAATTGCGATGCTGTTTCTATTGAAGTGAAGCGAACCTGAAGCTTTAAAAATAACCATATTTATTGAAAGTTTATAATGAAAATGAAAACAGTGAAATAAAATGGTAGCTAGAAGAAAACCTGCAATAAGACGGTCTGATCCGCGTTGCTATAGAAAAATAAATTCTGCTTTTGAAGCAGATCGCATGACTGGCACAACAGAACATGCAACAATAGTGGGGAAAGTGCTTTTGATGCAGAATAATGGAACATTAGAGGGTGCAGTAGGTATAACTAGGTCAAGACAAGCAAAAACAATAGATGTGCAGCATTGGACTAATTTGTTGTATACTATAGACTGGGTGCCAAGAAAATGGATAATTCCAGTAGAAGAGTGCAGAGTGGGCTATGCTAAATTAGGAAAACCATATGTTGAAACAATAGATCCATTTGATGATATAATTCAAGTAAATCCTACTTTAACAAAAAGAACAAAAAAACAGATGAGTGTCCTTTTGGAAGTAATAAAAAAAGAACTTGAAAAAATGCAGATTCCTAAAGTGCCGTTAAGCTCAGCAATAAAAGGACAAGTAGCTAAAAATATATCTGTAACTTATTTTGAAAAAGCAAAACAAATAGGGCAAGATATTTATTTCTCTAAAATTGATTTTGAATTACCTTGGAAAGTAAGATAGACCAAAACTCTTAAATATAGAAAAGTAAAACTAATTTTCAGAGGTGTATATCATGACTTTAAAACAACAAAAATCAGAAATTTTTGAGCCTCAAAATCATAATTTAAATATGTGGGTGATGTTAGTATGACTTTGAGATTTCCTGAATCTGCAGAAGAATGTATTTATCTTACTCGAAGAACAATAAAAGATGGTAAAGTGGTTGCCTGGGTATTCAAGGAAGATTGTTCTAAATGCGGCAAAGCAAAGATGGGCAAGCCAAAAGATGAAAAAACTGGCAAAGTCAAGATAAGAGCAAAAGAGTATGTCTGTCCAGGGTGCGGCAATACAGAAGAGAAGAAAGCACATGAAGAGACACTTATTTGCAATATAGAGTATACTTGCCCTCACTGTGGAAATAAAGGAGAACTGCAGGTTCCTTTCAAGAGAAAAAAAGTGCAGGTGCTTGATGAAGAATCTGGCAAGAAAAAAGCAATTGACGCAATCAAATTCCAGTGTGAAAAATGCAATAAAGATATCTTGATTACTAAGAAGATGAAGTAAAATGTTTGACGTAAGAAAAATAATAATCATTTTTGTGATAGGAATACTGTTTGCGATATTCTCATACAGTTTAATAGATGCAATTTACCCTGCACCAGAATATGAAGATTACTGTGCTGAGTTTGCAAGACCAATGCCTATACGGCCTCCGACGCCGGGAGAGGTATTGAACTGTCCAGAAATTCTAGAACCAACCTGTGAAAAAGGGGCAAGCCAATCTTATGAATACGACCAAAAAGGATGCGTAAAATCAATAAAGTGCAATAATTGTAATCTTGAACTAAACAAAGCAAAAGAAAAACATTCACTATTTGTTTTTATTCTATCATCAGCCCTAGGATTGCTTGCAATTGGAATAGGGCTCTACATGCCAAAAAAGAAACACCATATGCATGAATGGGTTGCAACAGGATTCATGCTTGGCGGATTGATTACATTGCTTATTGGAACTGCAGTGTATTACGCAGACATGGTACGAATTGCAAGACCAATAGTGTTGTTCTTAGAATTAGTACTTGTGATATATCTTGCGTATA
>JAHWHT010000121.1 GCA_019323135.1 Candidatus Woesearchaeota archaeon | reverse complement strand
ATCAAAGCAATGCCCTTTGATTGTTCCATCACGTTTCACCTCACTTTTTTTTAATATTTTGAGTATTTTACACAATAAATAACATTAGTCGTATATAAATCTTTCTAAAAAATCAAGAATAAAAAGAATAAGAAAAAATTCAAGATATCCTATTACAGCAACCAAAGTCTCCTAAGAGCTCTCTTACAGGAATGCCCTCAACAGTCTGCATGAAACAGGTCCTGCCCATGCTAGTATAAGAATCATACTGCTGCTTGTTGACATTCACAGGTGCATAAGCATTGTTAGGAAAGTTAAGCACACTGCATGTGACCAATCCAGTCCTTGTCTTTGTATAAGGATTCTTTTTGTATGAAACGCCCTGCTGGACCTCTCTCTTTACAGGCTCAAGATCGACAAGCGCTTCAGAAGCTCCGCCAAAAACATACGTGTCAGGCTCGATCAAAGTAGTTTCCCAACCAGGAGTCTCGATAAGAGGCTGGCCCTCAAGATATCTTGTGTAAGGAAAAGGATCCCCTTTGAGCGCGCCGCCATAGACGCCTGCACCTGTCTTTGCAGTAGCAAACAAAAGAACCATACCAACTATAGCGCAAATCACGACTATTCCAAGAACAGCAATTTTAATGTTCCTGTCTTCCATTTAATATCACCTCAAATTTTTTTGATTTGAGACCAGCCAAAACTTGTTTTGGAGCTGCCTCAATTTTTTTTATTTTAATGAATTATTATAGAGGAATAAAAACTATTCGCATATATAAATCTTTCGTTAAAAAAAATATCATTTTTTTTAATAGAAATATTAAGTATTTCTAATTTTATAAATAGAATTAAAAAAAAATTAATAAAAAAATTTACATCACGTTTGCAGGCTCGTAGCAGCAAAGTCCTGGGAATGGCTCCCTGCCATTAACCATTATATTTACGCACTTGCCGTCATACTCGCTCATAGCTCTCTGGACACTTGCACTTGCAGAGTAATCCTTGTATTCAGCATACTTAGGATTGACTAATGCATACTGAGCAAAGTCAAAGCAGCTACTTATAGGTACGTTACCATTGAACTCAAGGACTGTTGGCGTGTACATACCAAAGTTCCTGTATCCTGTCTTCCAGGATCCTTCAACCTTATATCTTGTTGGCGTGTCTTGTGGCATGTTTGGCTGCTCTACTACTCCGGAGAACAATAGCCTGTCATCAGTGTATGTTCTAGCAGCATGACCCACGTTAAGTCCACCACCATATACACCTGCAACTGCAGCTCCTGTTTTCATCTTAGCAAACATTAGAACCAGTCCAATAATTGCAATCACTGCAACGATTCCTAGAATTGCAAGTGCAATGCCTTTTGTTTGTTCTGCCATACTTTTTTCACCTCTCTTGGTTATAACATAATCAGATAAAAGATAAGTTTTATTTCTTTTATATAAATGTTTCGCTTTTTTTAACTATTTCTTAGACTGCCAAAAGTATATAATCAAGCCTATAACCCCTATAGTGATTGCAGAATCAGCAACATTAAATGCAGGCCATACCCTGAAATCAAGGAAGTCAACAACAAAACCAAGCAAGAACCTGTCAATCAAATTTCCTATCGCACCGCCTAAAATCAAAGATGTTGATATTATAGGAAGATATTTTTCTGGAATCTTCTTGTAATAATATAATATTATTCCAATGATAATTACTGTTATTATTATAAGAACCCATCTAGAAGCAGGAGCATTGAACAATCCAAAACCCACACCAAAATTCTTGATTAAAGTCAAATGAAAAATATT
>JAHWHT010000120.1 GCA_019323135.1 Candidatus Woesearchaeota archaeon | reverse complement strand
GTATACTAAATAAAATGAAAATCAGTCTTACAAGCAAAGTTATTGGCTTTTTCAAAGGTCTTCCTTCAGAATTGGTTGAAAGAGTAAGAACTCGTGAACCTCTTCCATTTTACTGGGTTGAAAAAAATGATCAAGGAGGTTATGTTTGTAAATCAAATGATCGGTCTTTTCAAACAGAAGAGGTTGGAGAGCCTCAACAAGTCCATCACTTAACTTTTCATGACATGATGGCTCATGCTGTAACTATGGATTTGACTGAAAAAGTGTTGACCCAAGGTCTTGAAGTTAATGCAATTTATATTGATCGAGACAAATTCGAAAGAATGGGCGGTGGTTCAGCTGTTACAACTTATCAACCCTTGAAACTAAGTTTTGAAGATTTGTCTCCTGAGCAAATTAGTGATAAAATTCAATATGTTTTGTCTGGGAAAGAAGCTCTTCAATTCCTAGATACTTTATCAAGAAAAGAATATAGTGCTTGGTTTAGTGTTGCATTAGAGAAGGCAGGTAAAGCCATGGCAGAATTAAACCAGGAAAGCATTGCTCAAGGTAAAGGATGTTTGTATGAAAGGTATGATTTAGAACATCCTTGATTTATTTCTTAAGAATATAAAAAGTATTGTTAAACTAAATCAGATAATAAAAATCAAATCTTTATCTTCTTCTATCTGCTTTTTTATTGTGAAGATTTCCTTGATTTTTTCAATGATTTGATCTGCGTTCTTTGCTTTTTTTAAGACAGTTAATGCGAATTTATCTTTTCCTACGCGCTTTATTTCTTTTAGACCTTTTTCTATGTCATCGAAGTTGTGGATGCTTGTTACTGCGATAACTACGTCGAATTCATTGTCTTTGAATGGAAGAGATTCTGCTTTTGCTTTTAGAATTTTGAATGGAGCTTGTTCTAGAAGTTTTTCTGCAGGGTCGATTCCGGTGATGTCGCAGTTGAATATTTTTGCGCTTAGTCCTGTGCCGCAGCCGACATCTAAGAGTTTTGTGTCTTTGTTTACTTTGATTTCGTTTGCAATTATCTTTAGCTTGTTGAGTTGTTCTTCTCCGTGAAGTTCATTATACCCTTCTGCTATTCCGTCGTAATAATTCATAAACTTTATTAACAGACAGGAGTTTTTAAGACTTATGGATGTAATAGAGAAATTAAAAGAATTGACTGGCAAAGATCAGATTAAATTAGTTGAGAGTGGAGACCATGCAATTCTTTCTGTGCTGAAATTTTGC
This sequence comes from Candidatus Woesearchaeota archaeon, assembly GCA_019323135.1. Lineage (GTDB taxonomy): Archaea > Nanobdellota > Nanobdellia > Woesearchaeales > ARS49 > WJJT01. Next base: position 588 of record JAHWHT010000120.1, on the reverse strand, counting down.
AAAAAGCAGGGGAAAGAAAAAGTTTTGATACAAGACCAGGGCGGATGGCTCACTTACAGAGATTATCCAAAAAAAGCAGGGCTTGAGAAGGTTGAATTGAAAACAGATTATGGAATAATTGATCTGGATGATTTGAGGGCGAAAGCAGACGAAAAATCTGTGTTATTGGTTAATTCACTTAATGGTTATTTTTCAGAACAACCTATGTTTGAGATTGCGAAAATTTGTGCTGAAAAAAACTGTTTGCTTGTTAATGATATTTCTGGCTCAATTGGAATGGACTCTGGCAAAATAGGGGATGTTTTGCTGGGCAGTTTTGGGAGAGATAAACCGATTAATTTGCATTATGGCGGATTTGTTGCTTTTGATTTTGGAGAGTTTGAGGGCGAGTTTGATGAATCTAAATTAAAAGAGCTGGATGAGAAATTAGATGAACTTTTTGCAAGACAATTAAGATGGGATGGAATGCACTGGAAAATCAAAGCAGACCTGAAAGACTTGGATATTATTCACAAAGACAAACCAGGAATAAATGTTGTTGTTAAATTTTCAAATGAAGATGAAAAGAAAAAAATAATTGATTATTGT
>JAHWHT010000119.1 GCA_019323135.1 Candidatus Woesearchaeota archaeon | reverse complement strand
TCAAAAGTATGATTTGTCGAAATAATTTGTATTTATCGTAGCTAATTAGTAGCTAATTAGTGTTAATTAGTTGAAAAAATTACCTACAGTGTTATTCTGCGGTGGTTTTTAGGAACTAAGAGGATATGGATGTTCTGTGATGGAATGCCTGCAAGACTTTCAACAAAGACACAAACAGTTTTTTCAGCTGCATGATACGCTATTTTCAGCGTATTCTGGGTTACACATAATTCACGAACAACAAAAGCTTGAATTAATAGAGTATAAAGCTCAGGCTCATTATTGGGAATCTCAATTCAAACGCATGAAAACCACAGAAAAGAAATTAAATGCAGAGGTTGAAGAATTGAAAGCTCAGTTGCGCAAACGAGAACAACAATTATTTGGCAAAAAAACAGAACGCACAAAGAAATCAGAACAACAAGCTCAAACTAAGCCGAAAAAGAACCGCGGGCAGCAGAAAGGTAAGCCAGGACACGGACGCCGGGATTATAGTCATCTACCAGTGGTAGAAGAAGAAATAGATTTTGTAGATGAAGATAAGTATTGCCCTTGTTGTGGTTTGCCATATGAAGAATTGCCAGGAACGGAAGATTCGGAAGTTTTAGAAGTGATAAATGTCAAAGCGCACAGAAGATTAATACATCGCAAGATGTATCGCAAAACTTGCGGCTGTAATGGTTCAAAAAGACAATTAGTAGTGGTTCCTGCAGCGGAAAAATTATTGCCTAAAAGTAAATTTGGAATAACTATTTGGGCGTATTTGTTGTTACAAAAATATGAATATCAAATTCCGACACATAGGGCATTAAAACAGCTGAAAGCAAATGGATTGTCTTTGGCGATGGGCACACTGACAGATGGATTTAAAAAGCTGTTGCCATATTTGTCACCGGTTTATGATGTGATTGTTGAAAGAAGTTTAAAGGCAAAACATTGGCATGCAGATGAAACAGGTTGGAAAGTTTTTGAACCGTTGGAAGGCAGATCAAGCAAGCGTTGGTATTTGTGGATTTTTAGCAACAATGATACGGTTATTTATAAATTAGACCCCAGCCGCTCCTCCAAAGTTTTAATAAACCATTTTGGAGAAGATGCTAGCGGTACATTAAATGTGGATCGTTATGCGGCATATAAAGTGATTGCAAAATCTGGTCTATTTATGTTGGCTTTTTGTTGGGCGCATGTTCGTAGAGACTTTCTTGGACACAGTAAAGCTTATCCTGATCAAGAAAGCTGGGGATTATCCTGGGTAGAAAGGATTGGCGAACTATATAATTTTAATAAGAAACGCCTTAGATATGGTTTTGGCAGCAGATCTTTTTTAAAATGTGACAAACTTCTTAGAGAAAAAGTAAGTAAGTTTTATAAAGAGCTTGAAAAACAGCTTGAAGATAAAGAGACAGAATGTTCGAGCAGAAAAGTGCTTGAGAGTTTAAGAAATCATTGGGAAGGATTAACCATATTTATTGATAGGCCAGAAATACCAATGGATAACAATGAAGCAGAAAGAGGTTTGCGTACTAGCGTTATTGGTCGTAAGAATTATTATGGTTCATCATCGATTTGGTCGGGAGAATTAGCAACATCGATGTTTACGATCTTTGAGACTATGAAGAAATGGGATATTAATCCCCATACTTGGCTTTTGGCCTATCTACAAGAATGCGCCATGTTAGGTGAACCACCTGAAGATATCGAAAAATACATGCCTTGGAATATGACTGAAAAACAGAGACATCTATTTTCCCAGCCTCCGATTGGGGAAAATACCAGTTAAAATACAGTCAACAATCATAATGACAGCACCAAATAAATCATCAGTTTAAAGTGACGGGTTAAACGAAT
>JAHWHT010000118.1 GCA_019323135.1 Candidatus Woesearchaeota archaeon | reverse complement strand
AATGGATCCATATACATGTTTCCCTTATTTCCGAAAAAGTGTTGTGGATATGGATGAATACAAAACTGTTGAACTGCGCGAAAGTGATTTTATATATGTGCCAAATGGATATATTTTTGAATTTGAATGTAAAGATACTATGGCAATGCAATGTATTATTATAATACAATTTGATACAATGCCAAAAATAGACCGAGAAATACTTATTATGAAAATGGAACAAATACAAATGCGTAAAATACCCTTGGCATTCTATCCCAAAAAATTAGAAAAAGATGAAATAAAAATTTTATGGGAATTAGAAGTTTTAACCGGAAAAAATTGGGATAAAAATAATATTATGAAAAATCAAATTACATCTGACAATCAACTCTTGAAAAAAATCTGACACTCCTCAATGAACTTAATTTCATAAAGAAGATAAACCATCTTTGCCTTATCTTGTGCCTGTTTAGATTTGAGCAACTGTCCCAACTCAACAACCATCTTTTTCTTCTGTGGAACCTTCAACTTTTCCTTTTCCTCCAAAAATCTCTTCCTGATAATATCCAAAGGATTATTGAATAAAACCCTATGGACTTCCTTTGTGAAGTTCCACCATTCTTTCCAAACATCAAGAAAATTAGTTGTTGGGTCTCTTATTTTTTTCAAGATGTCAGTAAGTCTGTTAATTTCCACAATGATTGTTTCACAGAACTCACTATCATCAAAAAGTCCTCCACCAAAATCATGTTTTGAACCTTGACTTGGAATTGGCAAATCCAAAACATATCTCTGTTCCTCAATGGCTTCAAGAACACGAACCAAATTTCTCGTTTTCTCAATCGATTTTGCATTCGGATCTCCTGTTCCAATCGGAACTTTCCCATGCAATTCTCCAATCCGTTTCTTCAGTTCCAATGCAATTGTTGCTAATGCCATCTCCTCGTCCTTCTCTTCTTTTGTCATTCTCACAGCCGGTGCTTTTTTCTTGCATTTTTTTGCAAAGTCTTCTCGTGCTGCAAGAATTTTTGATGCTGTCTCCAAAAGCACAAACTGCTCAAGATTGTCAATCTTACGCATCTGCAACAATTCCTTGAACTTCTTGACCCACATATTTGTTGCAGGGTCATTCTCCCAACAAAAATTCTTCCTTGACAACATAACACTCTCCTCCAAGTTGGTCTTCAATAAACGACCACAATCCATCAAAGAAATCGTGTTGTCCTTTCCCATCTTCACCAACGCCATTTTTGTCATCCACCAAAGAAGCCAACGAGAATGTCGTGTTCTGTAGACATCATCTTTGTTCTTAAGAACAGAAAAAAGAGCAATCCTCAATGAATTCACCAAATCTGGTTTTGTGTGGAAAACATCTTTCAATGCTCTCAAAAGTTCAGAGTCTTGAACTTGATGTCGGGAAAGCTCCACAGCACAAGGTGAACAAGTGCGATGATGTTGTCTCAAGGCATTCTTATCCTTGAATGAACCACCACAAAATTCACATTGTTCCTTCTCATGTTCATGTTCTTGTTCTTCCCGCTTTCCTCTCACATCTTCTTCCTCAAAATTAGAAGGAGTTAGAGATATATCTGCCAACTCCCAATCATCTTGTTCCCAGTCTTCTTGGTTGTCTGTCATAGTATTGTCTTGATAGGTTTCCCCATCAACCAATTCACAATTCACTTGCAAGCTCATTGTGTAACTATTTAATGTAAATAATATGGGATTTTAGTATCAAATTTTATAAAAAATATTTATTGATTGAAGAATTTCTTACATTCTTCCACAAATCCTTGTTTCACATAGTAATGCAATATTTTACTCTCATCTCTACACTTTCCCATTCTACCCAAGCAAGCCACATATCTCTTCCTCTGGGTTGAAGTAAAAGTCTCCGAA
>JAHWHT010000117.1 GCA_019323135.1 Candidatus Woesearchaeota archaeon | reverse complement strand
GCATTCATTGCATCTTGTTCAGTGTGTGGGTCATCAATAATTAATAGATCAGCACCCCGTCCAGTAATTGCAGATCCAACACCGGCAGCATAATATTCTCCACCTTGTTGTGTTTCCCATTTACCAGCAGCTTGTGAATCTTCTTTGAGTCTTGTTTGAAATACTTCTTTGTACTCAGGGGAGTCCATAAGTTGTTTTGCTTTACGACCAAATCGTACTGAGAGTTCAGTGGTGTTAGTAGATTGAATAATTTTTAATTTAGGATTACGACCTACCATCCATGCAGGAAGTAAATAAGATGCAAACTCAGACTTAGTATGTCTAGGTGCCATATTAATTATGACACGTTTTATTTTTCCAGATGCTATATCATTAAATTTTTTTGCAACTTTTCTATGATGAGACCCTTCCACGAAATCAGGCCACACGTGTTTAACAAAAGCCATAAAATCATTTTTAATATCAGCTTGTTTTTTCTTTTCTTTCCATTTAGCCATCACAAGAGAGAGTTCTCTTTTTACATCAGGTGGTAGCTTTTCAAACTTCTTTAACTTTTCTATATCTATTTTCATAATGCCATTCGAAAAAAATTTCTATTATTTTTTTACACATACGTTTTTAACTCCAAAAAGTATTTTACGGCTTTAAGTATCCAAAACTCCGCAAAATGTCGCACCTGTAGGGACCCCTTTTTGTATCTGTATATATTAATTAAAAAAGATTTGCAAATTTTGGATTGGTGTTGGTACCTCTATTGAAACTAGAGGCCAGGGGCTTGACCCCTGGCCCATGATGCCTAGTCTAACAGAACCATGTAAGCTTTGGCGTTGTGTTGTCTAAACCAATTGATATCGGCTCTTACTTTCTCCCACAACTTAGAGAACCCGTCGAAGCCTGCTTGTTTATCTTCGAGTGTTGCGGCTAACTCATTCAAGAATATTCTGTCATGCTTGATAGCCTCAGCAGGTGTAAGCATAATAGATTCACCAGTAAATCTATTCTTACGCTCTTCTGTTCTCTCGTCTTGTTTAGTTTGTGTGTTCATATGTTCCTTTCTGTTATTATGTCTTGTACCATGGACCATGCCTCATGGTCCATGTATAAAGTTGTCACACCTCTCGTTCTCTTATTCTTGTATCATAATAAGTATGTCCCCAACTCGTTGTGTGTTTAGTTTTTTCTGGATCCTCGATTGGTGTTTCCAATGGCTCGTTCCTTGGTGCAATCGCAATGATTTGCTGAATGTATTTATTTGCAAAGTCATTGTAACAACCATTACTACAAAAATAATTGTACATATTTTCTCGCCATTCTGGATTAAATTGTATCTTACGAGTTCTTAAAACTTTACTGCCCTTGCTACCTCGCACCCTGTCAACTGTGTGATTTGTATGGCAACTTGGACCATGGCACCAAACATGTGAGGTCATAGAAATAACCCCACATATACAGTTGCAATGCATACAACTAAAATTAATAATTGAGCATGTAATCCATCAACTATCATTAATACCTCACTTCCCACTTGCCCTTAGCAGTTCTATATCCTTTTTGGTCTAGGTCATAATAAGTTATTAAAGCCTCGCCAAGTTTACTTGTCCAGTATCTACATTTTTCTGTCCATTGACCAAACCTTGTCACAGTTTCGCCTGTTGATTTTGTAAATGTTATTCTAAATGTTTTATTGTGTATCATATTATTCCTTTCTGTTATGTATGGGACTATCGCATAGGATAGTCCCATAGTCAAGTATTAATTTATACTTTGTTCATATTGTTTTCTTAACAAGATTTTTTGCTCTCTTGTCATGGATTTATTTTTCATGCCTTTTATTCTGTCGGCAAGATTTGTTGGATTGTAGATTGTCAAACCTGTTGAGTTAGTTCTAATCAATTCAGCTTCATCAAT
>JAHWHT010000043.1 GCA_019323135.1 Candidatus Woesearchaeota archaeon | reverse complement strand
ATTCATACGGCTCAATACCTACCATGAAAGCATGTCCAATATCCAGACAAACTTTTGCATCTGGAAAAGTCTTAAGAATACTGTCCATTACCTCAAAATTAACATTATACGCAGAAAAACCCTCAAAAACAAATTCGTTCTCAACACAAAAATAAATTCCTGCATCCTTAAACCTTTTAATTATTTCATTTAATTCATCCTTGTGCTGTGTCATCTCTTCGCTCATGTGCTGAACATAAAATTTTACATCTGCAAGCGTCATCATCTCTATATATACATCAACTCTTTTTTTGAATTCATCAAAAGCAACTGCATAAGAATGAAATTCTTCAATACTCATCCCTACTTTCTGAACTGCTTCAAAATCTTTCTTGAAACTTTCTAGAGGTGTGCCTGTTCTAGCCTTTCTGAAAATAGTGGTATTTGGATCATATCTTATCTGCTTATAACCTAAATTACTAAAAATAGCAACATTTTGCTTAATGCTTAGGGCAGGCCAAGGTTTAGCGCATATTATCATATCTAGAATAAACCGTTCTGCTTATAAAAAGCTTTACTTTGCCACGATCATTGTTGAAGTTAATTTAACTCCTGGCAAAGACCTAATCTTATCCATAACAAAAGTTCCTAATGCCTCTGGTGCTGACAGTTCTAGTTTAACAATAACATCCCATTCACCAAACAAAATATGTGCTTCTTGAACTTCAGGTAATTGCTTTAAAGAACCGTATATTTCACTTTCTTTTGCATCATCTAATGATATTTGTACATATGCTTGCATTTAAACACCCCCTGTAATGATAAGGAAGACAAACGAGTTTATAAGTTTTTTGGCACAAAAAATGGTATAAAAAGATAATCTTTAAAAAGCAAACAAAAATCTTATCACATAGTTATAATTCGCAACCAGACATTAGCGCCTCCAATAGCTAACCTTTAAGAAAGGTTAGGATCCAAACAAGTGAGACATGAAGTCTCACAAGCGAAATTGCTTTTAACTAGAACTTCACAACAAACAAAATTACATTAGCGCCTCCGTGGCTTAGGTAGCTATCCTTTACAAAAGGATAGAACCCAAAGAAGTGCTACGCAAGGCAGCACAAGCGAAAGTGCAACAAACATCTAAATTCGCAACCAGACATTAGCGCCTCCGTGGCTTAGTAGTATAGCGCAGCCTTGGTAACTTCAAGCTTGCTTGTCGGTTTTGTACAAGCTAAGCGAAGTACAAAAAGGCTGAGGTCGCGGGTGCAATTCCCGCCGGAGGCTTTTATTATAATTTAAAATGAAAAAAGAGCTGATGATAATATTTGTTTTACTTCTTTTAGCCGGATGTAGTTCTAAGTTTCCAGAAGTAGTGACTGGTCAATTCAGGGAGCCTCTTGCGCCATGCAGAGATACGGATGGAGGAGCTAATTTTTTTACATCAGGAAAGGCAATAGATTACTACCTTATCAGAACTGATTACTGCGTAGGGCAGAAAATGCTTGTTGAGGCAGTGTGTGCTAATTTCCAGATGAGTGCATTTATTATGCATGAATGCGAAGAAAAATGCGTATTAGGGGCTTGTGTAACAGAAAGATATAAATCAGAGTTCGTTTTTCCAAGGGATTATGAAAAGAGAGGTCCACAAAACATTTACCAAGTTTCTATTGAATAAAAAGTATTCTATAGCTGATTTTCTAGAGCCAGTGCTTATCCTGCCTTTTGTGTATGGTTTGATACTACTGCCTGGCGGATTAGACAAGATTGAGTTGATAATCTGGCTTGTGCTGGTGTTTGTTTGGGCGCCGCTAATATATTTTCTCATAACAAGGAGGCACAACAAAAAATGAGGCCTTTTGTCTATATTTTACTGATTGTGCTTTTTGCGAGTTTTGCAAGTGCAAAGTGTATTGATGCACTAGATGGAATGAGAATCACAAATGACACAACATTTTGCTCAGATGCATATGATGTACCTAATGGAATACACATCATGGCAGATAACATAACAATAGACTGCGGAACAGCAGTGTTAAGAGGCGATGTGCAGGAAGGAACAGGAATAATAATAGAGAACAGAAAAAATGTAGTGATTAGACACTGCAATATCCTAACCTTTCACGTAGGCATATATCTGAAAAATTCATCCTCTATTGTAATAGATGATAGTGCACTACTGAAAAACAGGATAGGGATAAGAATGCTTAATGCAAATGAAAACTTTATCACAAATATTGCAGACAAAAGCACACAAACACCTGTGAGCCTGATAACATCAAAATTCAACACATTTGATATTAACAAAAGAATAGATGAGGCGTACTGCATATCAAATCTATGCAATGAAATAAAAGACATAAACCCTTGTGTAGATGATGACTTTTACTGCAGTCAGAAATGCACAGCAGAATCAGACAATGACTGTGTAGAAAAAGTCAAACCTGTGGACGCAGAGCCAAAAGAAAACAAGACAGAAGAGCCGGTTGTGGTAAATAAAACAGAAGAGCCAGAAACTATGACAGTTGTGCCTAAGAAAAAAAGCAAAAGCTGGCTGCTTTATCCAATATTCTATATTTTAGCATTTTTATTTATTCAGTTTTACGAACACGTTAAAGAAGATTAAAAAAAAGAGGTGTAACATTGAAAAAGAGCTGGTGGATAGTGATAGTCTTATTGTTGTGTCCTTTTGTTTTTGCCTGCGATACTCCATTAGACGGCAAAGCATATACTATAAGTCAAGATTTCTGCAACAAAAGATACTATATTCCAAATGGAATAACAATAGAGACGGATAATGTCGTGATAAACTGCAACAACGCAATACTTCAAGGCGATTTCAAGACAACAGGGATATCAATTCGTGATGCAAAGAATGTTGAGATAAAAAACTGCAACATAATTAATTTTCGACAAGGAATAAATCTGCGAAATGCGACAGATGCAGACATACATGACAGTCAATTATTAAGAAACTTTATCGGAGTGCACATAGAAAATTCTAATGGAAATCACTTCTATGAAAATAGAGATGTCAGTATCACAAAAATACTAAAAGGAATAAACTCATTTGAGAATCATGTAAAATACCTCAATAAAAATCTCGAGGGAGATTTCTGCAGGCACAACAGCTGCAATGAAAAAACAACAGAGATTAGCATGCCAGTTTATCAGCACTATTCTTTAGCAAAAATATTAGAGGCAGCAATAAGAAAATTTATTGGCATGGATGCACATTCTCTACAGTGATTGCCTTTTGAACACAAGGAGTTAATGTGCCTGCACGCATAATTATTGGCGTGAGTTTTACCTGCCTAATAAACCCTACCGGTTCAAAGCGAAACATAACTTTCCTAGCATCAGCAGGCCTTAGTGGCTCTATAAGAATAGAATCCCTGGTGGTTGCTTTTTCAGTGCCAACAATCCTTGCATGAATATCATATAATTCAGTAGTTGGACCGTTCTCAATCCAAACTTCGAGAATATCATCGTCTTTATAGCAGATCTCTAGCTCTCCACTGACCTTGATTATGTTTATGTATGCAGCATCACAGCCAGCAACAGTCTCTTGCGCACCTTTTACAAACTCTGCCTTTTCTTCTATATATGCTTCGCCCCAGCTCATGACAACAGCGCCCAGAACAATAGAGAACAAAATTAGCAATATAGTGGCAACAAGTGGAGAAACACCTTTCTTACTGTGAAGCATTATTTAATCACCTTTTTTAATTATTATATAAATACTCATTTATAAGCTTTTTCTTTTACAAAAGGTTTTTATATAACGAACATTAAGAAAAAAATATGGACCCATCACAGATGACGCCAGAACAGATGGCTGCTATGGCAAAACAGCAGTGTATTTTTTGCCAAATAGCATCAGGCCAAGTTGCATCTAAGAAAATATACGAAGATGAACACGTTGTTGCAGTATTAGATATTAATCCTGCAAATCCGGGCCATGTTTTACTTATGACCAAAGAACACTATGTTGTGATGCCTCAGATACCTGATGATGTTGTTGAACACATAGGAATGGTTACAAAAGGGCTTTCTCATGCGTTATTAAGAGCTCTTAAGGCACAAGGAACAACAATATTTGTTGCAAATGGAGTTACAGCTGGACAGCGGGCACAACACTTTATGCTTCACATTATTCCAAGAATGGAACAAGATGGAGTAGAGATAAATTATCCAGAACACCAGATTTCTGATGAAGATTATAAGAAAATTCACACTGCTTTACGCGCAGGAGTTGCTAAAGCCTTAGGACAGATGGAAGGACTAGAAGAAGAAACTGCGGCTGAAGAAGAAATGATTGAAGAAGCAGAAGAAAAAGTTTCTGAGAAAGAAGAAGAGAAGAAGGAAGAAGAAGTTGAGGAAGAGGTTGAAGAGCCTGAAGAGGAAGCTTCGGAAGATGAAGAAATTAAAGAAGAACCTGAAGAAGAAGCAGAAGTTGAGGAAGAGCCTGAAGAGGAAGAAACTTCATTAGAGGCAATGGCAACAAAGCCGAAGAAGACAAAGAAAAAAGCTAAGAAAAAGGCGAAGAAGAAAGAAGAACCTGAAGTTGAGGAAGAAGTAGATGAAGAGAGGCAAAAACTAGACGATGTGTCAAGTTTCTTAATGGGATAATATGGCAAAAACAAAATGCGAAATATGTGACTTCATAAAGTCCAAAAAAGGAAAACTGTATGAAGATGATAAGATATACGCATATTTATCCACTAATCCTGCAACAACAGGACATGTAATCCTGACTTCTAAAGAACACTATCCAATACTAGAACAGATGCCAGACTTTATTGTATCTGAACTTTTTGCAAAAGCAAACAAAATATCAATGGCCTGCTTTGAGACAATCGGTGCAGAAGGAACTAACATACTTATGCAGAACGGAGTTGCAGCAGGGCAAAAACACAATCACGCTATTTTACATATTATACCTAGACGCGAGAATGACGGCTTAAATCTGATGTGGAAGCCAAGACAGATGGACGAAGAACAGATGTCTACTGTTGAGCTGAAAGTCAGAAAAGAGGCAGAAGGAGTCGGCGCATTTGAGAAAGAGCAAGAAAAACCTGTTGAAGTGAAAGGACCTGAAAAAATAAAAGCAGGACCTGAAGAAGATTACTTATTGAAACAATTAGAGAGACTGCCTTGATTGCCGAAACAAAAAGCAAAACAAGACTTCTGGCAGAGAGATTGATGATACCTTGTTTAATGCGCTATCTTTTGCAGGAGACTGACGAAGGAGTAATGATAGTTGCAGAAAATGAAGATGAGGAGAATGCGATAGAGTTCTTTCATGAATATAGAGATGCATTAGACAAGCAAGTGTATACGCCGCCAGAATTAAGAAACCAAATATTTTACCTTCACGTCAGAGGACTCTTAACAATATACCGGCCACTTTTTGGGGAAGAGCATATTTTATTTAAAAAAATATCAAATAGAGATATAGACACCATCTTTAGAGAAATTGAAGAAGAAAGATCTGCAGGTGAAGTAGAACGAAGAATTAAAAAAATGCAGGCGAGTTAGATTAATTTATAATTTCACAAGCATTCAAGAAAGCAGTTAGTTGTTTCTTTTTAGAACCACATAAAGTGTACACATGATGCGGCTGAATATCGCCTTGTGTCATTTCCTTATATCTGTTTATTACAGTATCGTACTGCAGTTCGTATACTGAATGTGCGCCTGTAGCATTCAATAAATCTTCAACTCGGAAATTTGCAGGAAGCTTTACAGGATGCCATTCTTCTTGAACTTCAACACAAAATGTTTTTGTAGTCTTTGCAATATTTGTTTTCTCTGTTGGTTTAACTGGAGCTTCTGCTACAGCAACATCAACACTATCTAGCATAGTTATCATTCTTTCTGTCATCTTCATTCACCTACTGCACGAGAAGAAGTGTCCCCTTTAAAAAGCTTACTGTTCTGAGTCGTATTTTTTTACTTTGTCTTCTAGCTCTTGTTTAGGTTTTTCTGGTGGTTTTTCAGGCTGTTTTTGTTCAAGTTTTGCCTGATACCAGTTATCTCGTTTCTGTGTGCTTTGAAACCTTGTGTAAAAATTCCATCCAATCATATTTATTTTGAAAAGCTGGTTGTTTAAAAAGTTTCGGAAAACCTGCGAAAAATTCTAGTAAAAACATATAAAGAATAAAAAGAAAAAAATAAGCATCGCTTAACCTTGTGATGCAAAGAACCGAAACCTCAAGTAGTATTAGGCTAGGCGAATATATAAAACTTGTGAAAATGCCGGCGTCGCTTAACTAGGTATAGCGGAGAGCCGAAACCTCTCTGTCCGAAAGGGCTTCTGGGTTCGAAAGTGAGGGTTACACCCTACACGTACCAGTGTACGGTCAGACGCGAGGTCTGACGGGACTCTGGAATATTGGTTACGCCCAAAGAGCCCGCGCTGGCGAAATTATTTCTTTTTCCAGAAATCAGAAAGTCTGTGCAGTCGAAATAATCTAGGTATTCTTGCCAGAGTTTTGCCTAATCTGGCTGTAGCTCTTCCTAATACAGAAGTCTTTTCTAGTCTTGCTAGTTTTGCTAATTCTTCTGCTTTTGTTATTTTTGCTGCTTTTGGGACTTCTCCGCCTGCATGAATGAATAACTGTGCTTCGCCCACTTCTGCAACTCTAAATAATGCGCCTAGCGGAGCAACTGCGATAATATCCAGAATAGATGTCTTTACAAAACTCTCAAAAGTTGCTTTTTTGAAAAAGTTAAAGTATAAATCTACACAGAAAAAACCGACAAGTATCTGGTCAAACAAAATTACTGCATATTCGTGATGATGGAAAAACTCTGTAATAGCATCCATCCAATGCCAATTAAAGAAATTCAAATCATGAGCATATTCACCAAATAGAACCACAACTAATATCAAAACAAGCCAAGGAATCACTGCGTCTACAAAATGCTCTAACCAATGAAGATATTTTTCATTGAAATTGTTCCACAGCCTTTTCCATTTAGGGAGGCGTTCTTTCTTTTTTCTGATGCCCTTATGTTTCTTGACAGCCTTTCTTAATGACATGAATTTGAATTTGACTCTAATGTATATAAGTTTTTTGATAAGTTTTATAAATCTTCGAAGTATTTAGAGATATAATGAAGAAACTACTGATGCTCGGACTTATTCTTGTTTTACTTAGTGCATGTGTTGTAATTGAGGAAGCTGAAAAGCCTGCAGAAGTAGTAAAAAAAGAAACTCCTGTTCAAGTGGAACAACCAGTTGAAGAAGTTAAAGAAGTTGAAAAGGTTGTTGTTGTTAAGAAAAAAGAGCCTTCTGCTTATATTGCTGAAAATCTTGAGATTCCTATTAAATATTGGTATTATAATACTGATACTGGATTTGGAGCGACTGTCTATGGTGATAAACGTGCCAGTATGTGGGATGAAGTGAGCAAAAAACACATGATATGCTACTGGAGTCCAAAATCTAAAGACATATACATATTATACTCTGAAATATCTGAAGACGGGCTTATGAATGTTAGAAACCTGTCAGAAGACTTAACACCAGGAGTGCAGACAGATTACCTAGCTTATGTTCGCAAAGAAGTGAGCATGAAAAATTATCCTGAATCACCTGTTGATTGGATGGTGAAATTCAAGAATGATATACCTGTTAGAGTTGAAACAAACACAGAAGTGCTAAAAGTAGAAAACAGATATGTTACATCTGATCTTAAACTGCACTATAAATTAAATGATGAAGTTTACATATTAAAATTTGATTCACACAACAAAGTGCCTGTTGTGGTTGAAAGGACTCGCAATGGAGTTGTGCTTGAGAGGAAAAAATATTATTATGACACTCAAGAATATGATTTATCTACATTACGGAATTCTGACATAACACCAGATAGAGTTGAGATGCCTTCTAGAATAGTTGTATTAACTCCTGACGAAGCAAAAGAATATGAGAAAATGGATTATTGGAGATATCCAGATCATTATAATCCGCTTATTGTTATAGATCAAGTAATTAAAGTGTTTGAAGGGAAATATACCAACTGATTCTGCAAAAGCTATAAATATCCCTGCAACATAATACTGTCTGGTGAGGAGAAATAATGCAAGAACGCAATTTTTGGACAGAAGAACTATCTAAATGGCTCGAGAGCCAGAAAGAAGAAGAAGATTTGGGGAAATTCTTTGCAGGACAAGAAACACTGGCTGAAGAGACCAGACAGGCAGGAAGCAAAGAACTCCGGACAATAATAGATACTGGACAGATAGAAGACTACAAAATACTTGAAGAACTGGGACAGGGAGCAGACGCAAGAATCTACAAGGCCAGAAAAGATGGACTGGACTACATAATCAAGGTGCCTCTTACAGATGGTGAATCAAAAACAAGACTCAAGAACGAGATGGACATCAGCATAAAGATAAAATGGCTCACCCCAAAAAAAATGGAAAACGGCTGGAGACAGACGCCCCATATAATTCAGATGCATGACTGCAGAAAAGGAGACTTGACTTTTGCAGTGCTAGAACTTCTAGAAAAACAGATAGAACGCACATACAAAAAAACCGGCAAAACAATAGCACTTGCAGTACCAGACAATGCAGCAAACCAAGGACAGCACTCAACAAGAGTTGCGCTTTATGCATGGGACACACTACACGCACTTGAATTCATGCACTCAATGGACATAGCACACAGAGACGTTAAACACCAGAATGCAATGGCTACGCATCGTAATGGGAAACTAGCATCTGTGCTATTTGATTTAGGAACTGCAGTAGATTTAACACATGAAGAAGCAATAAGAACAGCAAAAATAACAGGAACACCAGCATATCTCCCAAAAAAGACAGTAATGGACTTTTGGAAATATCACTCAAACGGCGGATTCTACTCAAGCTGCCCGTTAAATAGAACAAAACTCATACTCAAAAGAGGAGACTATGGCGCGCTTGCACACTCAATCGTTCACCTGCTTACAGGAATACCGCCATACTCCATCTCAAATGTCGATGGAGAACCAACAAGTGTCTTTGACACCTGCGACACAAACATAGGCTTCATAAACACAATACTAAACTATCCAGGCGATCCAATAAACTACGACAGTATAAGAGCACAAATGCACGGAGACATGTTTGCTAAAGTTGTTGAAAGATTACTTGATCCATTGATTGCCTCTCGGACAGAACTAGATGGTGTTCGTTTACTTCTTGAAGAAGGAATGAACATGGAAGGACTGTTTACAAAGTATAGGGAGTAGAGATTTATAATAAGTTGAATTCTTTTAATGTTAGGAATTGTAATCCCTGCAGGGGCAAACCTTGCGGAAATTCTTTGTGAAAATATATAAAGAATAATTACTCGTTTTATTACATGAAATATTATCTTGACAGTTGCATATGGCTGAATCTGCTAAAAAAAGAAGGTGATGCATCGAAAGGCAAGCCATATTGGCAGATAGCAAAAGAT
>JAHWHT010000116.1 GCA_019323135.1 Candidatus Woesearchaeota archaeon | reverse complement strand
AATGATTCTAGGTCAGCTAATTCTTGGTCAAGAGAGTCTAGGTCTGACAGTTCTGAATCAAGTTCTGAATCAATTTCGTTTAATTCTGAGGTTATTGTGTCAATGTTTAGTTCATCTGATTGTGCAGTTTGTTTTGGTGCACATCCGATAATTACTAAGCTAATCACAATAATCGCAAATAAAATCGCTATTTTTTTCATTTTTATATACTCTGTATTTTTGAGTTTTATAAATCTTGCGATTTACTCTGCCTCAGATTCAGTTTCTTCAGCAGCATTTTCTTCTGCTTCTGTCTCTGATTCAGCTGCTTCTTCTTCTGTTTCTGGCTCTAGTCCTTCACGGATTTTTTCGCCTTGATTTGCTTTTTTGATTTTTCGAACAATGTCTTTTAACATCACATGAGCTTCTTTTATGCTTTTATGCGCTGCCTTAACATTAGTTGTCGCTTGATTTGCATTTCCTTCCTGAAATTTTTGCATTGCAATTTCCTGAGATGTTCTTGCTGCTTCAATCTTATTTTCAAACTGCTGCATTATTGACTCTATAGGTGTTGTGTCTATTCCTCTGTTTTGAAGTTGTTCAACAGTTCTTTCTAGTTTGGCATTTAATTGTTCTACTTTAACCAAAGTTCCGCCGATTTTTCCAGCTGCATTCATTGCTGCTTTTTGTTTTATTTCCTTATTAGCTTTGGTCCAGGATTCTCTAAGTGTTTTTGTTGCTTCCTTGATTTCGTCTTTTGTTGGATTTTCACTTATTTGGTCTATTGTTTCTCTGGTACTTGCTACTTCTGCAGATCTTTCTTCAAGTTCTGCTACTGCTTTCTCTTTTTCTTCTTCACTTAAATCAGATTCCATTATTCTTTCTCTTGTTTTTTCTATTAAAGCTAATGCTCTGTCTGCAGCATTAAACAAAAACTCTTGAGATTTTTCTCTTGCTCTTTTTCTTGTTTCAGTACATTCCACTCCAGAGTCATCTTTGCATTGCTGTAGTTGGTTTTTCATTTGTTCAAGGTTTTGTTTTGATTCTTGGTATTTCTGAATTGCCTGCTCTCTTCTCTGAACTGCTTTTTGAACTACTTCTCTCATTGCTTCTTTATTTTCTTGAAATTTTCTTAGAAGTCCTGTTCTTTTTGTTGCAACTTCTATTCTCTCCCTTGTTCTTCCAACTATTGCTTCATCTCTTTTTTCTTTTAACTCTTGTCTTTGTTTTTCTGCTTGGGATACAAATTCTTCTCTATCCCCGCCTATTTGGTATTTTTCAGATTCTGCTGAATTTGCAGCATTATTTCCATTGCCTTGACCTGCCAATGCTGCAGGTACTAGGCTTATTAAAAATATTGCCATTACCAGCAAACTTAATATTTTCACAGAAATCTTTGATTTCTGGGACACAAAAAAACTTTGTTTTTTTAGTGTTTTCATGTTTATCAAACCTCCGTTTGTGTTTTTTGTACAAACATTAAACAGTATTATAATGTATTTTATTTATAAAGATACTTTCAAATCAATTAAAAAAAAGCATTTTTAGGCCTTTTAATCCTTTATAGAGCTCTTATAATGCTTCTAATACTTTACAAAAGCTTTATATACTATTTCTCTTTCAAATAAGCGAAATGAACAAAAAGCTATTTTTTGGGTTATTCTTCGTGATTTTTCTTAGTTCTTTGGTTAGTGCAGCTGAGATTAAAGGTAAGATTTATGATTTTGAATTAAATACTCTTAATAATGTTAGAGTTGAAATTAATACTGTCCCTAAACAGGTTTTGGTTGCTTCTGATGGAGAATATTTTTTTAATCTGCCTTTAGGAAAATATACTATTACTGCCAAATATGCTCTTGATGACCTAAAAATTACTGAAAATGTTTTTATAAAAAATGAAGGCACTTATAATCTTGACCTTATCCTTATGCCCAATCTGGATGAAGAAGAAGAAATTCTTGCT
>JAHWHT010000042.1 GCA_019323135.1 Candidatus Woesearchaeota archaeon | reverse complement strand
TGGCAAAATCCTTCATAGATAATTTCTTAGACTTTTTCCTGCGCACAACCTTGTGCAGCAACTTAGAGAAATTCTTTTCTTTAGAGATATAGTATGCGCCATACACGCCTGCACCGAAAAGTAGGCAGTAAAAGAACAGTACAGATAGTTTGGCGCCAATATCCCAGAATGAAGCGTTATACAACATAGTGCTTCTCAACAATGTTCCGCCAAGAACCAGCGGATTGTATTGAGCAAGAGTGTACATGAAAGGAGGCATGCTTTCTATAGGTATAATAATGTCTGACAAGAAAAGCATAGCGCTGCCAACAGATATGCTGGCAAGCATTGCAGTCTCTTCTGAATTAAACAAATACCCAATAATCATGCCCATAAAAGTAAAAGTGGCAGCAAGCAAGACAAGAACAGTCAAGGTACTGCCCATTCCAGAGAATATCTGAGAACTGAAAACAATGGCTGCAATCGCAAGTATAAGAATCAATTGAACCATGACAACAATAAAACAACTCAAAAACGCAGCAAGGATAAAAATAATATCTTTAACAGGCATCATGTAGTTCCTGAAGTAAGCTGCAGATCCTTTTTCTAATAAAATCAAGGTAGGTGCTAAAAGCAGAGCAGTGAATGCCAAAATTAAAGCAATCAAAATCGGGGTGATGTAATTCAAATAACTTTTTTCTGAAGTTATTGGTTTGATATTTGTAACAATAGGCTGTGCAACAGCACCAGGATCAGTCACTTCAATAGAACTAACCATCTTTTCAATATTATTAAAAGTTCTTTGAAGATTCAAGAGATTCTTTAAGCTTGCATCAAGCAATTCACGCACATTAGCCAGCTCTTCAAGAGAGGTATCAGTCTCAACAGAGGCTTGATCTAGATTAGTCTTTGTCTGAGTCAATTTACCAATCAAAGAATTAATCATCTTGTCAAATTCTGCGCTTTCCTGCTCAACTAAATCTTCTGTAGTGTCAAGCCTGTTCTGAAGCGCTTTCATATCTGAAATACGACTTTCCAAATCTGCCAACAAATTCTCTTTAGCTCCATCACTCAAAGAACTTCCAGGAACCAGATTACTCAAAGCATCAACAGAATTCTGAGCCTTGCTAAGCGCATCTTTGCCCACGCTTAAAGAGTTATCAACCCAGTGATTAACTTTTTTCTTTGCACTCTGCAGGTCTTCTGCACCAAATTCAGAAGGATCAAAATCAAGAGCCATCTCTTCAAGACGCACACTGACATCTGTGATTCTCCTGCCAGATTCATCATTAGCAGTAGTCAACTGAACAAGAGATGGTTTTTTAGAGACAATATCTTTTGTAGAGGTCTCTAGTGCATCAACAAGAATAGTGGTAAGATTTTTACTAAGCTCTAGAGAACGCTCAGAGATACTTTCAGTCATGGTATTTAGAATGGTCCAGACCAGATTTATCTTAGAGTAATCAACATAAAATGTTACTGCATTAGCACCATTTTTTGCGAGCTCAAAATCCGAGGGAAACACCAGACAGGTATTAATCTCCCCAATCTCTATGGCATCGTTACAAGAGGCGGCGTCTGGATAACGGATAACCTTAAACTGTTTTTCAGTAAGCTTGTCAATAAAGGAATTAGATAAATCATTATAACTCTCTGCAAAAGTGCCAACTTTCACAGAATATAGATTAGTGTTGTCAAATGCAACTCCTGCCAAAAAAATAACCAGCAGAGGGCCAAGTATAACAATCAATGCAGAACTCTTTGCGCGTACAAGCAATTTTATATTTTTCTTAACTAAAATTGCCAAATCCTTTAATGCACTTTGCTTAAATCTCATTTTATTGTAACAATTGATTCAAAAACCTCTGACAAAGAAGGCCTTGCGAGGTTTAATTTCTTAATCTGCTCTTTATTACTCTGACAATACTTGGCAATCCAGGCAAGCAAACGGTCTGGGTAATCTGTATAAATAACCAATGTATCGTCTTTCTCAACAAATTCATTAACACTCTTAAGTCTACGTAAAGACTTAGTCATTAAAGCATAATCCTTATTATCAGTCACGAGCTCAACTTCATAATTCTTAGCATAAGAAGTGATGAGTTGTTCAGGAGTTCCAATCTGAAATATTTTTTTATTACCCAGCACAGCGATTCTCTGGCAATTGTCTTCAATTTCGTTAACAAAATGAGATGCAACAATCACTGTTGTGCCGGTCTTGTTAATCTTTTTGATAAGAGCCCACATCTGCTTTCGCAACATAGGATCAAGGTCTGCAGTAGGCTCATCAAGAATCAAAAGTTTAGGCTCGTGAATCAATGCACAGGCAATATCCAATCTTTTCTGCATACCGCCAGAAAGATTAATTGCAGCAGCATTCTCTGATTTTTCCAGACCAACAAAGCGCAAAAGTTCTTTGATTTTTGGGATAAGTTCGGCCTCTGTAATACCGTATAATGCACCAAAATGCTCTAGATTTTCTTTAACAGTGAGTTTTGAGTAAAAAGATGGCGTCTGTGCAGCAAAACCAAACATTGCTTTTACAAGACTGGAATCCTTATCAATAGAAGTTATACTGCCATCAGGAAGCTTAAGTGTTACATTGCCAGAATCTGGCTTAGAAAAGCCAACTAGAAGATTTAGCAAAGTAGTTTTGCCTGCTCCGCTTAAACCAATAATACCAAATAACTCTCCAGGAACAATCTGCAGAGATAAATCCTCTAGAATAACATTCTTTCCGAATTTTTTTGAGATAGAATTAAGCATCACTAATGCAGATTCAGGCCTAATCTCCAGCTTATGAAACTTGCGCTGATTCTTAAGCATATACTCATCAATCAAGCTTTGGGGCCAGCCAGCTAATAGCAGTCCTTGCTTTAAATCCTGCTCTTTAAACTCTAAAGCATCCGCTACAACTGCTTGTGCTACCTCTTTTACTGCCATATATATAGTTCATACATTATCCCTTTAAAATTAAGCGCCATCACTGATTAGAAGTTACAACACAATATTTAAAAACAACAGAATCTTACAGACATAACAATCTTGAAGAAAAATTTGAGGTGTTTTAAATGAACTGTGAAATGTGCGGAAAAGAAACAGAATTATGTACTGCATCAATAGAAGGTGTTGTTATGAAGGTGTGTTCTAAATGTTCAGGACATGGAAAAGTAATTCGCAGGCCACAGCCAAAGATAGTTCCTAAAAGAATAAGCCGACCAAGCCTTTCATCTGTTTCAGAGCCAGAGGTAGAACTTGTTGAAGCAGTTGTAGAAGACTATGCTAAAAAAATCAGAGACGCGAGATCAAAAGCAGGATTGACGCAAAAAGAATTTGCAAAAAAACTAAATGAAAAAGAATCACTGCTGCACAAGATGGAGACTGGAAGTTTTAAGCCATCAATGCCTACTGCAAAAAAACTAGAGAAAATACTTCAAATAAGACTAGTAGAGCAGAGAGAGGAAGAAAAAATAAAACTGCCTAAAACAAAAAGTGCTGGCGGGGCAATGACCATAGGCGACATGATAAAGAACTAGTTAATTTTCATAAATTGTGTAAAAACAATTGCCGTGTTTTTCATCCAAGGCTTTTTTGAAATTAGAGTCTAAAAATTCTATAGTCTTATTGTTTTGAGCAATACAGACAGAATCTGTCTCTGCACAGATTATGCCTCCTCCGCAATTATCCAAGAAAACATACTGCACATTATCTGAGTTGTTAATTAAATAGTCATAAAAATCAGTTGATACTCCTGCGTCATATACTGGGTAATACATTTTTTCTATTTTTGCATCAGTGTAAAATGCAATAGTTGGGTTGCTGGACCACACTTCGCCAGATATTGTTTTTTCGTCTAAAAATTTAAAGTATTTTTCTGAAGATGGATTTGTGACAACAATGTCATTGCCAAGATAAAACGAAACACCAGAGAATATTGAGAAACCCAGCACTAGAAGCAATGCTCCTGCGAATATTTGCTTTTTTCTTTGCGTGAATTCTCTGAGGAAGTATGTGATGCCTAATCCTGAAAACATTGCTACAAAAGGAATGAACAGTATCAAATATCTATAATCCCTGCAGTGCATCTGTGAAAAATAAATCAAAGGTGCTGCCAGACAAAGCAGAGGCAGAATCTTGGATTTCTTGAAATCTTTTAGATATCCTATGATTCCTATGACTGCGAATAAGTTCAGAGCATTTTCTGAGATAATCCAGAAAGTATACTGCCACCACGGCTTGAAACGAAGAATATTACACCCTACAACTTTTTGTATAGCGTCTCTTGCGTCGATAAAAGGGAGCAGAGCATTACCCTGAACAAATTGGTATGCAATCAAAACAGGCAAAACAGGAATTAAAAACCCTGCAAAAAGCTTTGCAGAATTACGAAAATCTTTATTTAATAATATCGCCAACAGTAAAACCGGCAAAAATAATCCTGCAGGAAACTTAACTAGAAAAGCAAATGCAATAGCGGCTCCTGACCAATAATATTTCTTTTTAATTAATAGATAAACTGCAAGCAAAATAAAAAAAACAGCAGGAATCTCAGTATAGAGCTGAAAGCTCATGTAAAAGAAAATAGAGCTGAATGCAAATATCGCAGATGCAAACAAAGCAGATTTTTCATTAAAATAGTGTTTTGTTATGTTATATAATAAAAAAACAGCACCAAGACTGAATAATACCTCTAAAATTCTGCCGCACAGAGCAACATCTAGACCCAAGAACCAAAAAAATCCTAGAATCGCAGGCAAAAGAGGGGGGCGTATGTGCTCCCAAAAGCCTGAGCTGCCGGCAGAAAACAAATATTTGCCCATTGCAGTATAAACACCAGAATCCCACCACAATTCATGAAAGCCAAAGAAGAAAATTAAGTGAATTAAAAGTATTACAAAAAGCAAAACAAAAATCTGCTTATTCTTCTGAAGGTATTGTTTCATTTGTATTCATTATCTTATCTTGAATTATTGCAGTAAGCTCTTTATCATAAATCAGGCCCGACCTAGCATCATCTGCAATTATGATAGTCGGAGCACGCGTAACATTAAATTTTAGTGCCAGAAGTTTCACTAAAGGTTCATCCTCGTAATCTTTATCCAAAGTTATGACAATAACAGAATCATTAAAATTCTTAGAGACATCCTGTAAAATAAAACCCTGCCTCTCGCTAGCTTCCTGATCAATTTCATAAAAGAAAATAATGGGGACAATAGACTTGCCGCAGGCTTTGTTTAATTGCTCAATATGACTCAAAAACCGCAATTGAAGCAAAAAATACTTTCTTTTCAGGTAATCAAAATCTTTCTTATTGAAGAAACTAAATCTAGAATAACTCCCTAAATCTGCACCAACTTTGTGAATCTCCTCTTTCAAAGAAATAATACGGGTATTCATGATATCGCAGCTAGAACCACCAAATAACTCTGTGAATTCTCTCTCTGCCAAGTACGCATCTGTGCTAAGCTCGTGATTAAGCATGACATCAGAAACAACATTAAGCCTCACAAAATCAAGACCGTAGTTAAGCAGCATGCCTGAGACAAAAATAAGTATTGTCAGCAAAAGACTTGTTAAAAAAATATTTTTTTTATTTTTCATAATCACTCCACTAAGTTCATTGCAGATTCTATGTCTTTGTAAGATGTCAAGCCAGATTTAGTGGTGTTGTAGTTCAATATCATCAAAGGTGTGCTTGAAACATCATGAAACCGCTCTAAAAACTCTAACTCATCAGAATAACCTGCCTCTATTGCAAAAACAGTGATGTCGTGGTCTTCAACCAAAGAATCCAGAATCCTTCCCTGCTCTTCAGAATCAGAATCTGGTCTGCCGTAAAAAAACAGAACAACAGGTGTTGTGAAATTACACTCTTGATTAAGATTTGCAAATAAAGAATATGTCTTGACCTGCATCAAGTGATATTTTAATTTAAGGAAATGATAATTAGACTCGCCTAAATCTCTTTTAGCATTATCTGAACCAAGCAGCTTGCCCAGCTGCCATAATTCGCCAGATAGTGCGGCTAATCTGGTCTTAGCCAGATCACAGTTCTTGTCAAAATCGGCAAGCAGCTCCTGCTCTAATAAATAAGACTCTGTGGATAATTCACTCTGCCTAACAACCTTATTTATTTCATCAAGTTCGGGATTACTCATAACATTGCCAATAATTATACCTAAAACAAAAACAATACACAAAGCAAGTATTGTACTTAGAAACATCTGTTTTTTTGCCATTATTTCTCTTCAACCCCCTCATAAATATACTCATATATCTTAACATAAGAGTTCTCTTGAACCTTTTTAAACGTTTCGGCATTCTCTAACAAGAAATCAAGACCCTTGCCTTTCTTATCCCAAACAATACCATCATACAAATTATCAGTTATAACAACATACTTAACATCATATTTTGAGAGAATCTTTCTTGCTACATCTAAATCATCTGTTGTAAAAATCTGATTAGAGTCAAAATACCTGCTATTAACATCAAAGATTAATTGGAATGAACTATCCAAGACCACTGGCTGACCTGCAAGATATTCTATCCAGAATCCATTAGAGTAGTGAGAAAACACGACTGCCTGCTCATCAGAGTTAAGTTCAAGCCAAATCAAGGCATTAACCAGAGAATTATCTGGCTGAGAATCTCTTAAATCAATTGTAGTACTGAGTGCAGAAAACAATAATCCGCAAATAAGCACAAGCATAGTGAATTCACGCAGAATCTTCAGAGTCCATTTCATCCTTGCAAAATAAACCAGAGCAATTCCTGCTAGAAAAACAACAACAATGTTTGCATAAATCAAGAGAGAGCTGTCAAAAAAAGAGAAAACAATCAACAGAATTGAAAATGCATACAAGGAATAGTGTTTCTTTTTATGTTTCCAGACAACTAAGTAACCGACTATTGCCAAAAGAAGTGCAAAAATACTAAAACCTGCGCCACTGCCTAAATCAGAAATAAATAAGGAAATTAAATTTCTGCTTACAAAATCAACAGATTCTGATGCAAGAAAAATTGGCAAAGTATATGATAACACGACAAAAGCAATAGCTGCAAGAATTAAATAACCTTTTCTTAACCGCTTCTTTAAATTAAATGAATAAAAAAATACGATAAATGCAGAAACTGCAGCATGCAGCAACCCAAACATAGAGACCATGCTAAAGCAAGCCAGAGCAACCCCTGTGCTTATTTTTCCAGTGCGAGTAAGGAATAATAACCCTGCGAGATTCAGAACCAAAATAAGACTAGCAGGAGTAGAAAAATTAAATGTGTGAATAAACAAAGGAGATAAAATCATAACGCACAATATAGTCCACTTTGTCCAAGATTCTATTTTAAACTTGTTCAACAGCAGATAAAACAAATAAATAAACAATAACCCAAGCAGTAGGGGAACTGTTTTTGCAGCAGTCATGGATCCCAGAGGAAATGCAACTCCTGCTAACAATAAATGATACGGATTTGCAACATACGGTCTGCTCTCAAAAACAAAATCATCAAACTCAGGAATGCCTTGTTCTGTAATCTGTTTTGCTATGCGTGCATGATAATAAGACTCTTCGCCCATTAAATAAACATTGCCAGTCAGAGCACGCAAGGAAGATGGAAGTAGCAAGAAAAGCAGAGCTAACAATAAAACAATCTGCGCAATCCGTTTCTGTGTAATTCTTTTCATTCAATTATCCTCGATGCACAACCTGTTTTTTTATATATCTGAACTTGATTATCATAGACTTTTTCAAAACACTGCTCAATATAGTGTAGCTCCTGTGTCTCAAACAAATCTTTAGCATTATCAGAAAAATAAATAAAATCTGCATCATATTTTTTCATCAAACCAGTCACTTCTATTTCAAGATATGCTGAATAAATTCTTTTAACATCATTAAATCTCTGTTTTGCGTCAGATTGCAGCAGAAAATCTGTGTCAATAACATTTTTTCGCTTTGAGATGGCGGTTATAAAATTACCCTCTTCAGGAGTTGCTATAATTACAGAATCTTCTGGCGTATTATCCCTAATCCACTCAAAAGCCTGCATCTCTTCAGAAGAAACTGCGCCTAAATTATGTTTAGCCATGGTAATAGAGGGATAAACAGAGAATATCAGAACTACAACAAAAAGCAGGGCAAGGAATAAATAAATAAAATTAGAGACCTTAGACTGCTTAACAGATGTGATAAACTGGTCAAGCCACTGTGAAAACAAGATAACCAAGGCAATGCCTAAAATAATCAATCCAGTGTTAAGCTGAATAAGCATTAACCAAAGCAGAAGACCTGCAGAGGCTGCAAATGCTATAATAAGATAAATAGATCTTTTTTTCTTTTTGAAAGAGAATAGATAGATTATGTACAACCCAAAGACAAAAGGAACTATGCCTATATTATAAATTGCTGCAATAATATGCGTCTGTGAAAAATAATTGTTTAGAATTTCCACCGGAATGTTCTGCCAGATGACTGAAGGCCCATGAAAAACCAAAAGTTTCTTGTAAAAAATAAAATGCCCCCATAAAACAAAAAATATGGAAAACAAAGCAATCTCTAATTCTTCCCTCTTTTGTCTCAGATGCTCAATCAAAATCAAAGCAAGATAAATAAACAGACCCAAAACAAATAAAAGAATAATCGGATGTGTAAATGTCAATAGAATCAATAAAACAAGATAGCAATACAGCCATTTTTTCTCCTGAACATTCATTAAAGCATAAATCAACAAGAACATCAAAGGAATAACAACACTAATCGGACTGAGCTCTGTGACTGTATCTGCAAAGAATACTGGCACAAAGCCTGCGAGAAATGCAGTGAAAAAAGAGACAAAACAGTTATTAGTTATCTTTTTTGCAATAAGATAAATAAAAAAAACAAGAGCTGCGGCAAATATATTTGTTATTAATTTTGCAGCCAAGATTGTGGGCAGAAATAATGCAAAAAGGGCTATAAAATAATGAAAAACCGGACTAAAAACAAATGTTCTTCCTGAAAAACTCAAATCATCCTCAAAAATAGGATTACCCGTCTCTTTGATGCTCTCAATCTGCCGTAAATTAAAATAAGACTCACTAGAACTAAAACCAGGGATGCTATACGCAATATACAGCCTAGTACATAAAACTAGCAAAAATAAGGCGATAAGTAGACCGGTCATACGCTTAGACATACCCCTTATTTATCTGAACTTGCTTTAAATAGATTATGGTATTTAACTATCCGGAAAATCTCTGTTTTAAAAGACACAAAGTATATAAATTCAGAAAGCTTTGCAATATTCATGGATAAAATTTCTACTGGAAGTAAAATACTGGATGACCTGCTAGAGGGCGGATATGAAACAGACGCAATAACTGCAATCTATGGTCCTGCAGGAAGCGGAAAAACAAACTTATTATTACTTGCTGCAGTTGATGCTGCACAAAAAGGTAAAAAAGTAATATATATAGATACAGAAGGCGGATTCTCAATAGCCAGACTAAAACAGGTAATGCCAACCTATGAGAAAATACTAGACAAAATAATGTTCTTAAAACCAACAACATTTGAGGAACAGAAACAGGCATTTGAAAAA
>JAHWHT010000115.1 GCA_019323135.1 Candidatus Woesearchaeota archaeon | reverse complement strand
AAGAAATTATCTATGAAGGATTTTGCCAAAGCACAGGAAAAAGGAAAAAACAAGTAGTTTTTTAAAGGTCCTTCGTGTTAATTAGGGTATGGTAGACTTTAAAGAGCTTAGGCAAAAGAACATAGAATTGACTAAACAAGATGTTAAAGCAGCTGTTTCAAAAGATTTGTTTATTGTGCAGACTGTTAACTCTATTGAAGAAATAACTACTGTAACAAATATGCTTGTTAACCGTTTGAGAGAGTGGTATGGATACTATAATCCTGAATTTATCAAAGCAACAGATTCTAATGAAGAGCTTGTCAAGCATATTGCAAAGGCTCCTAAATCAAAAGATAGCATGGGTGCAGACTTTGATAAGCCAGATTTGAAAATAATTATAAATCTTGCTGAACAGATTAACTCACTATACTTGTTTAAAGAAGAATTAACAAAATATCTTGAAAATACAATGAAAGAAGTATGTCCTAATCTGGACGCAGTTGCAGGTTCTTTCATTGGCGCAAAACTTCTCGCTTTTGCAGGCTCACTAAAGAGTCTTTCTGAGATGACTTCTTCAACAGTCCAAATGCTTGGAGCTGAGAAAGCACTCTTCAGGCATCTGCATGGCCAGGGCAAGAGTCCTAAACACGGCATTCTTATTAATCATGAATTAGTCCTGCAGGCAAAATACAAGGAAAAAGGCAAGGTTGCAAGAGCTCTTGCAGATAAGATTGCTATTGCCTCTAAAGTTGATTACTTCAAAGGCGAATTTGTTGGAGCTAAATTAAGAACAGATTTGGAAAAGAGATTTAAGAATGATTAAAGAAACTAAGTTTAGGGATGTTTTTGAATTAAAAAAAGGCAGGAAAAAGCTTTTGCTCACAAAGAATCTTGCAAAAGGTATCTCTGTCTATGGCGAGAAGCTAATTACAGATAATGATGTAGAATACAGAATATGGAAGCCAGAGCACAGCAAGCTTGCTGCCTCAATTGCAAAAGGCATTCGCCAGATTAATCTTAAGCCAGGGTTTGTTGTTTTATATCTGGGAGCATCTACTGGAACTACTGTAAGTCATGTTAGTGATATTGTTGGTAAAGGTGGTTTTATTTTTGCTCTTGATTCTGCTCCAAGAGTTGTGCGAGAGCTTGTTTTTGTTTGCGAACAGCGCCCTAATATTGCTCCGATTCTTGCAGATGCAAATCAGCCAGACACTTACAAAGATAAGCTTATGAAGGTTGACTGGCTCTATCAGGACATTTCTCAAAAAAATCAAGTTGATATTTTCCTGAAAAATGTTGATGCGTTTCTAAAACCAGATCATTTTGCTCTGCTTGCTGTAAAAGCAAGAAGCATTGATGTAACCCAAGAACCTTCTGTTCTTTTCGAGCAAGTCAGAAAACAGCTTGAAAAGCACGTAATCATCGCAGACAAGATTCTTTTAAACCCATATCAAAAAGACCACTGTTTATTTGTCTGTAAAAAGAAATAAGGTGTTTAGCACCTAGCGGAGTTCTCAAACAACAGATTCGTTTGTTAACCAATCGGCATATAATCTATAACCCGAGCCAAACGTAGCGTGCTAAACACCCTACAAGAAGAAATAATCAGATAATTTTATATATAATCTGCTGTTGGCTAAGACTATGACACTAAAGCTATATAATACAATGTCCCGAAAGAAAGAGGTATTCAAACCTCTTAAAAAAGGCCAAGTTAGTATGTATATTTGTGGCCCTACTGTTTATGATTATCCGCACATTGGTAATTATAGGGCATATGTCTTTGGTGATTTGCTTAACAGGTATTTGCAGTATGCAGAGTATAAAGTTAAATTTATTCAGAATCTCACAGATGTTGATGATAAGACAATAAAGAATTCTCAAAAACAAGGAGTATCACTAAAAGAATACACTGAAAAATACATCAAGGCATTTTTTGAAGATTTAAAGACACTGAATATACTGCCGGCAGATA
>JAHWHT010000041.1 GCA_019323135.1 Candidatus Woesearchaeota archaeon | reverse complement strand
GTTTGGGACAATAGACAATGAAAAAGTGGCAGAACTTACAGATGTGCCTATAGATCTTCTTGAAAAATTAATGAAACATCCTATGACAACAAAAATAAGCGCAAAAAAAGCAATTAGCTTGGCAAATAAATTATCAATCCCTCTGCATCCCACATATACTTATTATTGGTCTACAATACACCTCAAAGAATTAGCAGAATTAATATCTTGGCTAAAGAATTTTAGAGTCACAAAAAATAAAGACAATGAAATAGAGAAAATAATACTTCCTTTTGTCGCAGAACCAAAAAGAGCACTAGAGTTATTAGGTGTGCCACATGAAATAACCAATAAAGAGTTTGTTTTAATTCTTCGCGATCATGCACTTGCAATAATGCAGACATTATCTTTAGAGGATAAAGAGCCTGAAGAGTATCAAAAGATATTAGATGAAAATAAAGATAAACCAATCCTTGAAATAATAAATAAGATATCAAAAATAAAAATAAGAGACAAAGCAGGAATATTTATTGGGGCAAGAATGGGCAGACCGGAAAAAGCAAAAATGCGAAAACTTAAAGGCAGCCCGCATGCACTTTTCCCAGTCGGTAAACAGGGCGGAAGATTCAGATGCTTTCAGAGCGCATTGCAGGAAGGCAAAATAAATTCAGACTTTCCTGTATTTTATTGTACTGGCTGTAAAAAAGAGACTGTGAGCACGCGATGTGAAAGCTGCGGCAAGAAAACAAAAAGACAATACTTCTGCAAAGAGTGTCAAAAATGGATGTATGAATCCACTTGCGAAGTGCATGGGGAAACTGTAGGATACAAAAGAAAAGACATCGACATAAAAACGCATTTTAATTTCTGTTTGAACAAATTAGGGATGAGTACATATCCAGATTTAATAAAAGGAGTAAAGGGAACAAGCAATAAAGACCACACTCCAGAATATCTTGCAAAAGGAATACTGCGCGCCAAAAATGAAATATACGTTAATAAAGACGGCACAATACGATATGACATGACTCAATTACCAATAACACATTTCAAGCCGCTAGAGATTGGGACTGCTGTTGCAAAATTAAAGGAATTGGGGTATGATAAAGACATACATGGCAAAGAATTGGTGGATGACAATCAAGTGCTTGAAATAAAACCACAAGACATAATTCTTCCTGCATGTGCTGAATCTCCTGATGAGGGGGCAGATGCTGTATTATGCAGAACGGCAAAATTTGTAGACGATTTATTGATAACAATTTATGGCCTGCCTCCATTCTATAAAATAAAGACACAGCAAGATCTTGCCGGCCAATTAGTTGTGGCACTTGCGCCGCACACATCTGCAGGAATGGTGGCACGAATAATAGGATTTTCTAAAACACAAGGATTTTTTGCACATCCGTACATGCACGCAGCAACAAGAAGAGATTGTGATGGAGACGAGGCTTGTGTTTCATTATTATTAGACGTTTTTCTTAATTTTTCAAAAAAGTTTCTGCCATCCAATAGAGGCTCTACCATGGATGCTCCGTTAGTATTGACATCTGTTTTGCTGCCAAGTGAAGTAGACGACATGGTGCTGCAGTTAGACATACCCTGGAAATACTCTTTAGAGTTCTATGAAGCTGCATTGGAGTATAAAATGCCTTGGGACATAAAAGTAAAGATAATCAATAATGTGCTGCATAAAGAAACACAATATGAAGGAATGGGATTTACGCACGATTTTGACAGCATGAACAACACAGTACGATGTTCTGCGTATAAAACGCTTCCATCTATGCGAGAAAAACTAGACGGGCAGATGGATTTAGCAGAAAAAATAAGAGCAGTAGATCAATCAGATGTGGCCAGATTAGTTATAGAGAAACATTTTCTTAAAGACACAAAAGGAAATCTGAGAAAATTCTCTATGCAGTCATTTAGGTGCGTGGCATGCAATCAAATCTACAGAAGACCTCCACTCGTCGGGAAGTGCACAAAATGCAGCGGTAAAATAATATTCACAATATCAGAAGGAAGCATAATCAAATATTTAGAACCTACGATTGAACTGGCTAAAAAATATGCAGTCTCACCATATCTAAGCCAGACAATAGAATTGCTTCAGAAGAGAATAGATGATGTGTTTGGAAAAGAGAAAGAAAAACAATTAGGACTTGTTGATTGGTGTTAATCCTCTTGTTCAATAACTGCTTGTGCATGTGGAATGCCTGCAATCTTTATGATATGATCTTTTTCAATAATGCCTTCGTCCATACCTAACTTAACTGCATTTTCGCCGACAAGATTTATCATATATGCGTTTCTTATCAAATCGCCTGCTGCTTTTTCGTCTAATTCCTCTCCCGCATAAAAATCAGAAGTCAAATCGAGTTGAAGTTCACCTTCTTCAAATTTCTTGCCGATTAAATCAGTATCACATACTGCGACAAGTGTTTTCCCATTTCTTTTATGAACTTTAACAATCATGTTAAATCTTGCTCTTAACTGGTTTTTTTGCGCCGCAAGCTGCGCACTTTACAAACATAAAATCTCCTTCTCTGTAAAATTCAGTATCTGGCTTGCCGCATTCTTGGCAAAGCACAAACTCATAAGCGTATTGTCTTATTTTTTCATTAATACGTGAAGCAGGAACCTTAGAACCAATAACCAATAAATTACCTCTTAATTCACCAGGAGTAGCAAGCTCACGCAAAATATATTTTAACAAATGTTCAATAGGCCTACGTAAAACTTGAGCAATCTGCTTGAAATTACTTATGATTGTCTTGTTACCTTCAATATGTCCCTTGGCTTTAGGGATCTCAAAACGCTCTTTTTCAAAAACAGACTCTGGCAGATTCTCCCGTCCTCGCTTAAGCATTGCTTCATAATCCATAGAGAATAAAATTGAGTAATCCTTTATAAAAGTAATGTTTTAAAAAAAACAAAAATAAAAACAAAAAGTATATAAACAGAATTATTCAATGTTCATAAATAATGGTGCTAGAATCAGTATTTAACCCATTTACAGCAGCAAAGCGTCCATGGGAGCTTCTACTTGCAGGAATAATCTATGGCACAGCTGCGCTGTTCTTAAGTATTTGGATATTTGAAGAATACGCAAGCCTTGTGATGGTGTTCTTTGCGGTCATGGCCTGCTTACCTTTATTTTACAAAACACTAAAAGCAGAAGAAGCAAAAGACTTGATAATAAATTCAGAATCAAAATTGCTCAAAGAACATGGTAAAGCAATAATGCTGCTTGTATTGCTGTTTTTAGGATTAACAATTGCTTTTTCATTCTGGTATGTTGCGCTGCCAGTAGAGACATCTAATAGTGTATTCAAGATACAGACGCAAACAATCGCATCACTAAATCAACAAGTTACTGGATCAATAGCAAAATTCAATCTTCTTAATAGAATATTCTTAAATAATATCAAAGTATTAATTTTCTGTATATTGTTTTCTTTTATTTATGGTTCTGGAGCCATATTCATATTAACCTGGAATGCATCAGTCATTGGGGCTGCGGCAGGGAACTTCATAAGAACACATCTTGCCCAATATGCCGGGGCGATAGGCTTTGCCAAAGTGTCGTCCTATTTTTATGCATCGTCGCTGAGTGTATTGAGGTATTCGTTGCACGGGGTTCCAGAGATACTTGCGTATTTTGTTGCAGGACTAGCCGGAGGCATACTGTCTGTAGCTATAATCAAAAAAGATTTTGGGACAAAGCGATTTGAGAGAATATTACTTGATTCTTCTGACTTGATATTAATTGCTGTGTTCATATTGTTTGTTGCAGCATTGCTAGAAGTGTTTATAACGCCTATATTCTTTTAGTTTTGAAATTTAATTAATGCGAGAAAATGTTTACTCTAATAATTTAAGTTTCCCAGGAGAGACTTCAAACGCATCTCCGTTCTTTAATAGATTAGCAATAATCTTGTCTGCTTCAGGACCTGCCTGCTTGATAATTTCTTCATAATCTGCACCAGAACCAGAATCAAGACTTTTTATGGTGTCTTTAACAGCGACGGAAGTTTTGTCTTCTACAACTTCTTCCACAACAACAGTGTCTTCAACAGGCACATTATGCTCGCTGATGTCGTGTTCTTCAGCAGGAACAACTTTTAATTTTTTCAATTCCAGCATTCTTACTTCAAGCCATTTATGATTCAGTATCTTTTTAATTATTTCAGGCAAAACATAAATCTCCTGGCCATATTCTCTGGGCCGGCCAATAATAAAGATAGGATCTCCGATTTTTAGAGCATCCATTGCTGCATTTTGTTCAAACGCGCGAATAGACATTTTTCCAGAACCATCATCAATACAGACATCAGTGTAACCTCTATCTGCATTAACAGAAACAACAGTACCAACAAGATTGACTCGTGAAACCTTATTATTGTTTTTTAATAGAACATAATTAGGCCTAAGACCTTCTTCTTTAATGTATTGACCATCTTTTAAGTCACCAATCCATAATTTTTCAGCAATCTGTCTCTTGATTTGTTGCGCCATAAACCACCTATTCTTAGGGTTATAACATTATTTATATACTTTTGTATTCTTGACTACAAACATTTAAATACAAATAATCACTTTTTAAATATAAAAAATGGTGCAACAAAGCTTAACAGAATATATAAACAAACTTCTAACAGCGGGTTATGATGTAGGCACTATCAGAACAACGCTGCTTAACGCAGGATACTCTCCTGCTGAGATAAATCAGGCATTAACATATCTAAAAAAGCCAACAAGAAAAGTGTCTCTTAACTTAAAAGTTATACTGATTGCAGTGAGCGCACTTATTCTTGTGATTCTCTTGATATTAGGGGGTGTAAAATTATTTACACCAGAGGCAAAAACAATTGATTTCAGACTATCGCCTATACAGACAGAGATAGCTTCAGGAGGACAATTATCTTTCTTAACATCATTCACCAGCAATACAGATGCAAAAGAAAATGTTCAAATGAATTATGAAATAATCAATACACAAACAAATGATTTGACAGCGTCAAAACAAGAAACAATAACCATAGGAGAAAGAGCAGGCCTAACAAAACAAATAGCAATACCTCTGTCTGCTGATGCAGGAAGTTATGAATTAAAAGCAACAATGCAGCACAAAGACCAAAAACAACTGCAAAGAATAAGATTCCTCATAATAGAAGCAGAAACAGAGACTGAAAAAATACCTGAAACCTTTGAGGAACAGCTAATAATAGAAAAAGTAGAGTGTCCTGAAAGCTGTGATGACTTTAATCCCTGCACAACAGATTATTGTGATAAAGGATTATGCAGACATAACCCAATATCTCCTTGCTGCGGCAATGGGGCGTGCGAATCTGGAGAGACAACAACAAACTGCAAAGAGGACTGTGTTAAAACTGCAAAAAGTCCTATGGAACTAATTGAGCAGGCAAAAATAGTGTCTAAATCAGACCCAGAAGCAGCATCTGCATTATGCAACCAATTAATACAATCCAGTGATATGGATCTTTGTTTTATAGAGATAGCCTACACTTCTGGAAAAAGTGTAATTTGTGAAAGCATAACTACGTCAGGGAGTAAAGATAGCTGTTACATGAATTTTGCATTAGACGGCGATTATTCTGTGTGTTCTAAAGTAATGAATGGATACTTATCCAAGTCTTGTAATTCATTGGCGCGGTCAAACGCGATACTAGAACAAGTACAACAATTAGAGTAAAAAGTATTTCTAAACAATTGCTTGAATAAAATCATAAATCAAACCTAGAAACAAAAGTAATGTAACTATGCTTAAAATAACCCCGAATACTGTGTGTTTTCTAATACCGACTGCAATCAAGTCCCAGCAAGTCAAAAAACAGAGAAAAATCATAATTATGCCTGCAATAAATGCCAAGAAAGATACATTGATATTGCTTTCCAAAAGAACAATAGTTAACAACAGAACAGCAGTACAAATAAAATAAATAACATACTCCAATCCTAATGAAAATTCTTTAAATACTTGCTCCATGATAATTAATTGACACCTTTAATATATTAACTTTTTGGTTATAATTATGCGTATAGCGCGCTTCGTTTGGATTTTGTTGCTGATTATTGTCCAGATTTATCTTAAATAGAATGTATGCTAGAGAACTTCGCTAGGCGCTATGCGGTTATAACTTACTAATGAAGCCGCGTCTAGGTTCAAAAATGTCGCCAGACCGCTTAAGCTTTTGAATCATCTCTTCAACTTCTGCGTCAGACAGACCTTTTTCACTTGCTGCCTGCATGACGTCTTCTAGAGGAATAGTCTTGCCTAATTTATTTTCTAAATCATTAATGATTTCTTTGACATGAATAATCTTATTTCTCTGTGATGCAGGCATTGCAGTGGCAATCCTATCAATATCAATTGTGCCTGTTTCTTCGTCAAATGCAACCTGTCTTAAACAGTAATCCAAAATTTCAATAGCGCTTTGAGCGTGTTTCTTGGATACTTTTGAGTCTAGCCTTAACTTTGCATAACCTTCTGCTAAACGTATCAAGCCCTCTAACTGCCTTGCAGAGATAGGAACAGACTTTACTTCACCAGAGGCAGAATTTCTCATCTTGATAAAATAATTCTTTAATTCTTCCACAGCAGAGTCTGTCAATTTAGGGAAAACACTTTGCCGAGCATAAATTAGATACTTTCGCAAAAAATTAGTGTCAAGATCTGGCGCATCTAAATCATTCTGATGCAAATTAAGAATAAACTTTGCTAGCTTTTCATCTTTTGTTGGATCTGGAAGATCTTTAATCGGGAAAATCAAATCAAAACGATTAATCAAGGCAGGAGGAAGATTAATTTGCCGCGCAACAGTCTCATAAGGATCAAATCTTCCAAACTTAGGATTTGCTGCAGCAAGAACTGTTGTTTCACATCTTAATGTGGCTTGAATATTTGCCTTGGAAATAGTAATAGTCTGGCCTTCTAGAGCTTCATGCATTGCAGACCTGTCATCATCAGACATTTTATCTAATTCGTCAATGCATATGACGCCTTTGTTAGCTAAAACCAATGCACCTGCTTCAAGACTCCAACCCTGCAAAAATTCATCCTTTACAACGCTCGCAGTAAGACCTGCTCCTGAAACACCTTTACCACTAACAAAACGGCCTTTGGGGGCAATCTTTCCAATACGCTTAAGCATCTGAGATTTACCGCCACCTGGATCACCTACTAATAAAATGTGAATATCTCCTCTAGTGACGCCGCCGTCATCACGAGTTTTTTTAACACCGCCGACCATTTGCAGCAATAGTGCTTCTTTGATTTTATCATGACCATAAATAGAGGGAACAATACTTTTGATAAGCTTGTTAAGGACATTTTTTCCGTCTGCAGCAAGCTTTTCCATCTCTTCAATCTCTTTTTTTGCAATCTTGATATCTGAAAAATCTTCTTCAACAGCATCAACAGAATTTGCTTCAAATAAAATATCAAAACGAGTGCTTTGTGAACCAGACCTTGTAAAAATAGGAATTTCTTTTATCGAGCCAACAATAATAATCCTTGCACCAGGATTTGTTCTTTTTTCTGACAAAGGACTGACTAAATCATTCTGCAGAAAAACATTAATCCTCTTAGGCTGTGCGCCCCCTTCTAATTGCTCAGGAACTTCTTCAAGAACCAGGGCCTGCGCGTCAATCAAAGCTTTATCCAGCAGTTTAAACCGGCCTTTTCTACCGCAAGAACATCTAGATGGTTCTTTGAACTTATTATCTAATTGAATAACTGAAATAGTGTTACCGCAAGAAGGACACTCAAATTTAGCAGTAGTAACTTGAGGCCGCACATCAGACTTTTGTCTCACTATGCCCTCTGTAATCAAAAACTTTCCTAAGTGCCTGCTTCTAACGTTTCTTATTAAGACCCTCGCAGGTTCTGGAAGGTTTTTAACCCGCATGATTACGCCTTTGCCGTTTCGGGCATCAATCTGCTCTATGGCTAATTCTGCGCCTTTAACAACCTCTTCGGGCTGGTCAAGAAGCAGGTCTGCTAACTCTGGATCAAATGCAGAAAGCTTGCTAAAATCAACATGAATAAATTTTTCGTTCTTTCTAATTTTTTCTAGAAGTTCTGCGTAATAGTTCTTCTCAAAAAACTCCTGCAATTTTCTTATTAATTCTGTT
This sequence comes from Candidatus Woesearchaeota archaeon, assembly GCA_019323135.1. GTDB lineage: Archaea > Nanobdellota > Nanobdellia > Woesearchaeales > ARS49 > WJJT01. The sequence goes on along the minus strand of JAHWHT010000041.1, from coordinate 1,534 downwards.
GCATCCATCTTTTTATTTTTTATAGCTAAAGCTAATATATATACTCTGTGAGCAGTTGTCCAGTGCCTATTTCTTTACTTTTTTCAGGTTTTCAATTAATACGTCTAGAACCCTGTGGACTTCTTCTTCGCTCTTTGTTCCAGTACAAACTACCTTTCCATTTGAGAACAGAAGGAAAGTTGCCTTTTTGTCAGGAAGCTTGTAAACTAATCCTGGGAACTGTTCTGGTTCGTATTCAGTGTTATCTAAGCGCATTGCAAGCATATTCAAATTTAGATCCATTCCAACAGACCCTGCTGCAACAATATTCTGAATTTTAACTTCAGGCACTTCTTTGATTTTGACTTTAATCTTTTCCAAACTTTTTATGATTTTTTTGATGCTTTCGCGTACAGCCTGCATGGTTCTTGCACCAGTGCATACAATCTTTCCAGAGCTGAATATAAGTGCAGATGTCTTAGGATCTTTAATTCTAATAACTAATCCTGGAAACTGCTCGGGATTATATTCTGTGTTGCTCAAAGTAGCAGCCATTTTTTCCAAAGGAATATCCTGGCCTAGAGACGCAGAAACAACAATGTTAACAACTTTAATTTCTTTAGCATCTTTGCTAGGTTTTACTGGCGTAAGTTTTGTAACTTTTTTCTTGGCAACTTTTTTCTTTTTTGTGCTTTTCTTTGCCTTTTTCTTTTTAGCCATTTGGTTCCACCCCAAGTTATATTTAAATAGTATTTAAAGGAGTATAATGGGGTAATATTTAAATACTTTTGTATTTAAAAATGGAGTTTCTAGACAGGATGCCTCCATGATTTCCTATGGAACTCTTGAGAATTGCGAATTTATAAGCCTTGTGGCCTAATAATCGGAATTATTCCGGCACAACACCCCTTGATTTCGGATGGAATTATATTTTTCTATATGGAAAAATAATTACCAAAAAAATAAAATTTTAGTTTAGTACACTTTCATTAATTTTCTTAATAACATACTGAAAATCAAGGCAAAAATAATGTAACTACCCAGCCATCCGAGCTTCCATCCAAATAAATTTATGATAACATTTTTAGCATTGCTTGTTTCAATTGATTTAACACTCTCGCTTCCTCTTATTACTTTAGTTGGTTCAATAAATTCTTTGCCTGAAGTGATAATAACTTCGTGGCTGTAGATAACATTGTTGTAAGTGAATTCAATGGGGGGTGAATCATACAATCCGGATTTGCCCTTTAAGCTAAACACTGCTTTATTGCCTTCAATTTTTTGAACAGAATCACCTAAAACTTCAATACCTTCTGGAACAGCTATAGAAACATTACCCTGAACACCATCTTTGAATTCCATAGTCATTGTAAATTCCTGGTCAGGCATTATTGCAACAAAAGCAAAATGCGCCTGGAGCCATCCGAAGATTATGATAATAGGAATAAATGTGATTAATGTTGCTTTCATAGACTGCATCATGTACTTCATGTTAGTCTGCATGGCTTTTTTCTGGACAGCCATTGCTTTATCAGGAAACTCTTTTAGTTCTTTA
>JAHWHT010000040.1 GCA_019323135.1 Candidatus Woesearchaeota archaeon | reverse complement strand
TATTAGTAATGATATTCCCCTTAATCAATGGACTCACATCGTAGGAGTTTACAATGGAAGTTCAACAAGCATATACCAAAACGGAAAAAAAATAGACAGTGACCCTTGCACTGGTAATTTAGGTATTAACACAAACAATGTTTATATCGGAGAAGGAATGTCAGGAGTATTCCCAAATTATGTATTCAACGGACTAATAGACAACATCCGCATCTACAACACAAGCTTAAACTCCACCCAAGTCAAAGAACTTTATTCAAAAGAAGCAGGAACATATGACAGCATTAATGATAATCATGGAACAGCATATAATGGAACAAGCAGAGATAGCGGAATATTTGAGAGTGATGGTGCTTTACATTTTGATGGGGTGGATGATTGTATTGCCGCTGATGGTGCGGGTTCATTGATTAATCCTGTGAATGGTTCTGTAATTGCTTGGATAAAACTAGATGATCTAGCTACTGATGGTTATTTTTTTAGGAGTAATTCTAATGTAAGAACTTATTTAAGCACTGATTCTGGCAGGATAAGGCTTGGTAAAGGCAATCCTGTGAATTATTATTATTATAACAATCCTGTTGTAAACAAGTGGTATCAAGTGGGTTTAACTTGGGAAAACGCTTCAGCAACAGGAGGCACTATGAGGTCTTATATTGATGGAGAATTAAAAGATACAGACACTTTCACAAACGCTAACCAAGCAACTGACGTTAATATTGGTTGTTTTGATGAAACTAATCTTTGGACTTTCAACGGAACAATAGACAGCATAGCAATCTACAATAGAACACTAACACCAACAGAAATAGCAGACTTATACACAACATGGGATGGATGGAGCAGTTATGATGACACATCACCAACAACATTAACAGGAACAGGAAGAATACTTCAATACCAAGCCAGACTTAACACAACAAACAACAGCAATACTCCAGTTCTTGAATGGGTAAATATAACTTATGAAGCAAGCCCTTGGTATGTAAACTTATTCATAGAAGATTATGGAATGGAATGGATAAAAATTAATTGGAGTTTCAACGCTAATGAAAGTGACAGAGATTTGGAATTTATGCAATATAGCTCAGATAATAATACTTGGCATGATTTTGATTATATTGATCAAACAATCCAGAAGAGTTATGCTTATAACTTACAAGAACACACCCTTTATTATTTAAGAGCGAAAGGAGATAGTGTTTTTGATGAACTTGTTTATCTTAATATAATTACTAAAAGCAGTGATGGGGATGATTCTGTGCTTGCTGTTGTTATAATGCTTTCTAGTGTTGGTTTGTTGTTTTTGTTTTTGACTTTCAAGACAAAACTTAAGGAGTTTAAATGGCCTTTGAAAACTTTAACTTTACTGGCTAGTTTTGGCGTAGGTATTATTTTGATGAATGTTGTTAGATTGATCTTGTATGATTATTCTGGTGACGCTCATAGTATAGTGGTTAGAGGATTGCAATTAATCATCGTTGTTTTTGTTATCATGTTTTTTTGGTATGCTTTGCAAACTTTGATTTCTTTTGTGAAGAATATTAAGTTTAAATTTAGGGGGAAAAAATCCAGTGAAGAAGAGTAAACTGAATCGTGTGGGTTTGGAGTATGAAGAAGTCAGGGAGAATGTTAAGAAAATGTTGGCTAATGCTGGCTTGAGAGTTGGCAAGCCTCAAATTGATAATATGTTTGCTAGAGTGATTAAAGAAAATAATTTATATCCGAAGGTTTTAGTTCCTAAAAAAGGGAAGAAAAAGAAAGATGAGGTCTTTATTTAATTCGAGAAAAAAGGGGAGTGTTCAGGACGTGATTCCTTTAATCGTTACTGTTTTCTTTTTTGCAGTTATTAGTGTTATTATTGGTGGCATTTTAATGCCGAATTTGGATAGTTCTGGTTTTTTTAATCAAACAACAGAGAGTAGGGTGATAGGTGATGACGCAAAGCATACTTTTGGCTTGTTTGATTACTTGATCATGTTTGTTTTGTTTGGCTTGAGTGCTACTAGCATCATCGGTGCTTTTTTTATCAGGACGCACCCTGCTTTGTTTGTTATTAGCTTGTTTATTTTGTTTATTGCTATTTTGTTGGCTGCAGTGTTTAGCAATGTTTTTATTGAATTTGTTAATGATTCTGGTGTTGACGAAAATGATTACCAGATCACTATTTTCTTTTTTAAGTGGCTTCCTGTTTTCGCTCTTGTTTTAAGCATTATTATTGCTGTAGCTTTGTATGCTATTAATCCAGAATAAATGAATAAAAAAGTTTTGTTGTGGGGGGTGACTTCCCGCACACTATTGTTGGTTTTCTTTATTTTATTAAGCGTTAATGTTTTGGCTAGTTCTCATTCTGTCAGGGTTTTGGAAAATACTGATCAGTGTTTGACTGATTGTTTTACTGTTTATGAAGTTTGTGCTTTGACTAATGATGTGAGTCTACGTTTTGAGTTTGATAGGCAAAGAGTGGATTTGAAAACAAGGAGTTTTCAGGGTTTTAAGGAGACTAACATTAAAGATTTTGATTACAGATTAAGTGATAATTTTGTTAAGAAAGGGGATTGTGAAAGGATAAAGATTAGTGGGAAAAAAATGCCTGATGAAAACATAGACAATATACCTGTAATTGATGGTGTGAAACATCCTGAGTTTATTTGGTGGAATAGTAGTTGGGAGCATAGGATATTGTTAAGTGAGAGTGGAAGCATAAATAAAGATAATACGATCGCGAGATTGCAAATAGATGATATAACAGGATTAGAATGTAATAATACTAGCTTACATGACTTGAGAGTTACTTGGGAGAATTCTAGTTATGCTGAAGAAAGACCCTTGTTCAAATACATTAATAGTGCTGATCAAAGTGTGATTTATTTGAACGCTACTAACAAGACTGGCGGTCATTATTATGCTTACTGCAATAACAGCATCGTTAGCGATAATGAGGACGCTAATAAAGTTTTTTATTTTTATGACAACGCTGCAGACAATGTTGGAGTGAATTATAGTAAGTGGGATTTTGACAGTAGTAGTAATAGTTGTGGTGGTACGTGTACTATGACTTTTACTGATGCTGGCAGTTATTATTTTTTAAGGGCAAGACAAGTTAATCCTCACCATGCGGGCAATTATATTACTTGGTCTCGTATTCAAATGAATTCAACAAATTATGCAGGACTTGGTAACAATACTATAAGTGTATGGAATATACTTTCTGAAACTAGAGATGGTACTGTTGACTGGCAAGCAATAAATTATATTGGAATGGTAAAGGAAAGTGCATTTAATACTAGGGAAATGCAACATTTTTGTCAAGGAGGAGGAGTTGGAGCTTGTAGTTATAGTGCAAGAAATTATTTAAGCAGTGATTTTTGGAACACAAAAAACTTGGAAGGATTATCTCAATTAAGAGAAGTCACAAACTGGCAAGATACAAGCGGAAATAACATAACAAAATACTACCTAAACACAAGCCTAGAAAGCACAAACACTAGCCAAAACAGACCTGACAATAGAGAACTATACGCTAGAGCTTATGCAAGAAACCCACTTGGATGGAGTGCGACGGCAGAGAGTAGAATAATGTTTTACTGGGCGGCATTAGGAGAATACAGCGGTCTTGAATTGAGTTTACCTGAGAGTTGGAATGTTACTGCAAGTCATTCTAGTGGTGTTTTGGAAGGTTCAAGCCAGGATTATTATTTGATTTTACAAAGGGAGTTAACGACGAATAGTACTTGGAATCAATCAATAAATGGAAGCGCCAGTGTTTTTTTTAGTGTGGATAATTCTAGTGTAAATGCTTCCCTTATTAATGCGACAATAAATAATATTACTTTTAAAGTCACTAAAACTTTGCCTGCTATAAGTGGGGATTCATTAATTCAAAACATTACTTGGAATTATACTCTTAACACTCCAGTCAAGTCTGGGAGTGATGTTAGTACTCAGACGATTTATAAACCATCTTTAAACAATTGTAGCAGTGGTATTGAAACAATTAATTTCAGTATATTGGATGAGGACACAAAAGCCAGTCTTTCAGCCAATACAACAATGAGTTATTCTTGGACTTTGAATGGAATTAATTATAATAGCATTTTAAATTATGATAATAATGCCAGCCCTCGTTTGTGCATTTACCCAAGTTTTGCTAATATTACAGACATTAATTATTTGTGGCATTTTGAGAGTAATGGTTATGAAACTAGAGAAATTACTGGGGTGATTGATTTAAGCAATCAAACTATTAATCAGAATTTGTATTTGTCAAGTTCTACAAATTTGGTTACTGTTACTTTGGTTGACCAGAATTATAATGGTCTGGAAGGTTACTTTATTGAGATTGAGAAGAAAGATTTAGCAACAGGAACTTACATATTAATTCATTCTGGAACTACTGATTTTGATGGCAGTGTGTACGCTAACTTGGACACGAGTGTAGGTCAAAAATATCGTTTTAGAGTGAAAGATGGTGATGGAAATGTTTTGCAAACTCAAGGGCCTTACGAGATTCCTTCTAGTTACCAGGTCACTATTGTTTTACAATCTGGCAGCGTGACCTTGACAGGTTATTTTATTCTGAAGAACAATATTGATGTGAGTTTAAGTTATGATAATGTGACAAGGGTTGTTAGCATGACTTATTCTGATCCAAATAATACAAGTGCGAATTCTTGTTTAAGAATTAGGGTGGTTAGTGAGAGTTCTGAGAGCTTGTATTCTTTAAATTGTAGCTTGGCAAGTTCTGACACTTTCACGAGTACTTTGGTGAATGGCAGTTTGTATTATGCGAGTGCGATTTTTCAGAGTAGTGATGATGGTGCAGTTTACAAGCTTGAAGAGATAGAAATTGATTTGAGAACAACTGGTTTGAGTGTTGATGCTGAAAGTGTTTTTACTGGATTGGAAGCTTTATTTTGGGGTTTTATACTGACTGCATTACTTGTCTTGCTTGGTATAAAAATACATCCTGCAATCAGTATTATATTGTTAAGTTTTGGCTTGATAGTATTGACGAGTGTTGGATTGTTTAATGTTGCCTGGCCTGCAATAATTGGTATTATTTTGAGTGGATTGATCTTGGTGGTGAAATTCCGATGAAATTGTCACATTTTTTGATTGGAATGATTGTTTTCAGTGCTTTTATTAGTGGTATGTTTTTATTTGCTTCAAGTTTAGAGGATGGTTATGGTAATACTTTGAATGCTAGTAATAACTTAACTACTTTAAGAGATAAGTATGATGTGATGAATGAGACTGCGGGTGTAGCGAATCAAGCGTATAATCAAACTCAGACAGGCAGTATTAGTGGAAGTAATGAAATTAGTTTGCTTAAAGTGGGTTGGAGTGCTGTTAAAACTGTTCCTGCTAGCGTGAGTACTTTTCAGAAGGTAACAACAGATATAGGGGGCGATGTTGGAATTCCTGTGCCTCCTTTCTTTATAGGAATGATCATTGCAATTGTTTTGATCTCGATAACTTTTGCTTTCATAACACTTATTTGGGGTAGAAAAACATGACAATAAACGCCACGCCTTACGCAATGCCGAACATTACTAATGGACTTGTTGATCTAGCTATTTGGGGTAACAATACAACAAATGGTTTGTTAGGCCCTTTTATTTTGTTAGCTATTTTTGTATTGAGTTTTTCAGGGATCCTTATTGCCAGAGGTAATGCTATTGAGAGTTTGGCGTTTTCTGGTTTTATTACTGGAGTTTTTGGCTTTTTCTTGTGGCAATTGACTTTATTGAATGGCTGGATTGTTTTGTTTTGTTTTGTCTTGGGTGGCGTGACTGCTTTACTCGCTCATTTCGGCAGCGGAGAATGATTGTTAACAAGGTGTTAACATACTTTTATAAGATAAAACCTTTTTTATTATATTTACAATGAAACCTTTGTTTGCAAGAAGCAATAAAGGGAGTGTTGATGGCCTGGGTAAGATGGCTATTGGCATGGGTGTTTTTGTCATAATTGTTGTGATTATGACAATCGTGTTGGCTGGAGTGAGAGACACCACCACGACAAACACCACTGAAAGAAACATAGCGGTGTCTGGTGTTGCTGCTATGGGTACTTTTGGTGACTGGTTTGACATCCTTGTCATTGTGGCTATTGCTGGGGCAATACTTGCTTTGATTGCGGGTGCTTTCTTGTACTTCGACAGGTAAAATCCTGTTGAATGTAAAGAAGGGACGATTTCCCTTCGCATTTTTTTAAAAAAATAATCTTGGTGAAGAAGAATGTTGTTTTTTGGAAAAAAGCGTTTGTTAAGTAAAAAAGAGCAGTTAGAAGCGAAGATTAGAAGTGAGAGTGTTAGGGCTAAAGAAAGAAGTGACTTTAATCGTTTAAGGAATAAGGTGAGGGAAAGAGAGGAGACTTTAAGAAAATTGAAGAGTGCGGGTAAGGGTAAAAGTAAGTTTGCTGGTTTTCTTAAGAGTGCTGGGAAAAAAGCTTTTGTGAGCTTGCAAGAGTATAATAAAAAGCAAGAAAAAAAGAAAACTGCACGAGTTAAGCCTAGTGTGAGTAAATCTACTGTGATTAAAGTGAATGGGAAAACAATAATTATCAAGAGTAATAAAAGAAAGAAAAAGGTTGAGCCAGTGCAAAAAAAAACACCTGATTTTGGTGATGTATTCAACCCTTTTTAAAAAAATTTTTATAATTCTTATAACGCCTTATATTCTTTAAGAGAAAGTTTTAAATAATAATAGTGTCATACAAGTCATACTAAGGGGTGAAATGTATCAAAAAAAAGAAAAACTGGACGATAAGAAATATTGACGCCGCAACAATACACAAATTTAAGATAACTTGCATGAAACAAAACAAAGATTTAGGAAATGGACTTACACGAGCTATGAAAGACTACATTAAGAAGCACAACCACAAATAAATATTTCTTATTTAGCGGGAAAAAAAGGTGAAAACAAAAAATAGCTACCGCACTAAATAAAAATGATTTACTCTAAAAGTCTTAAACGCTCTGAGGGAATGTACCGCTGTGTGGACTTGGGCTTTCACGCTCCTGCTCTAGATTGTACCTCTTCTCTCACGATTGACATTGGAAAGTATAGTATTGATGTGTGTGATGGTTTAAAAACATTTCGAGTTAAAACAAAAGAATTGCATGAATTGTTAAAACATAATCCTGGCAGAGTTTATTTAGAGCCTTCAGGAGTGTATCACAGGCCAATAACCAGGTTCTTACTGAAAAACAATATTAAAGTTTTTTATGTTAACACATTGAAGTTCAAGCAATACAGGGATCAGGTCAGGCCAGATCATAAAACAGATGCTTCAGACGCTCAAATAATGCACTCATACATTAAATCTTTTCCTGATCAAAGAAGAGTTAAAAAAGTAGGTCACACTCTAGAACCTTATTTGAGAAGGTACAAGCTATTGAGCGATGCCTTGACTAAATACAAAAACTTTCTCGAAACAAGCCAAATAGATCAAGACCAGTATAACACAGAATATCTCACTGATAAGATTAAAGAGTTAAAAAAAGAAAAACAATCCTTAGAAAAACAGATAGAACAAAAAATACCTGCAAAATTACGCAAAAAATTCGGAATAACACTCACAGCAACACTCTTAACACTAGACCCTTCAAGATTTCCAACAAGCAAACACTGGACAAGCTATCTAGGCCTCAAATTACGCACATACGAAAGCGGAACCATCACAAAAAACAGAAAAATAACAAAAAAAGGCTACGCAGAAGTAAGAAGATTGTTATATTTGCGAGTGATGACCTTATTATCAACCAAAACAGAACCATACCATTCATACTTCCATAAAATCAAAAAAAGAACAGGAATAGGACTAAAAGCAATGACAGCCACAATGAGAAAACTAGCCAAACACTTCTGGGCAGAGACAAAAAAATCATAACACTATTTTAAAATAGTGAGCAAATATTAAATATGAAAATACTTAAACAAAGAAAAAAAAGAAAAAAATACCCGTTCTGGGCTCTAGACCACAGGCCCTTATGTTTTGGTGGGTTTTTTTCTTTTAAAAAATTATCGAAAAAGAAAGGTGATAATCATGTGGAAAAGAGCAAATCCAAAGGAAAGTGCTGGGCACAAAGCAACAAGACTAAACTTGCAAAAAGTCAATGAATTGTTTATGGAAGCTTTCAAGGGGTGATCGAGAATGAATCGTTTAAATTTATTTGCTAAGCAAAAAGAAGAAAGTTTTGATTACATGGATGAAACAATCTTTTTTGATGAAGTCTTAAGTGAGATCACAGACAAGTTTAAGAAGTGTTCTCAGAATAGTTCTGACTGGCACAGGTGTTGGGAGTTGAATGATAGGGAGAACTTGCCTTACAGCGCAAATTATAGGGTTTTCGTGGCACAAGACAAGAAAGGTCAGACCGCTATTTTTCGTAAAAAAATCAAATTTGAAAGAAGGGAATGAGGGTGTTTGAATGGTTAAGACGTTTCAAAAGGTTATCTGTGAAAAAATTGATGTCTTGCGTTTAGAGAATAAAAGATTAATACAAGAAGGGAAAAAGCATGAGCTGCAAGTAAATTGTAATTTTTTGCGTGGGATTGATTTTGTGGTCTCTGTTTTGAAAAAAAGAGGTTTGTGGAGATGATTAATCTTAAGAAAATTCATAAAGATGAATTAAAAAAAGCTCGTGATTATACTATAGACAGTGTTAAAGAATTGATTGAATTATTTAAATCAAAGGATGGTATGCGTTTGGTTTGGTTGCGTAAACAATATTCTCGCAATAGAATTCATTTTAAAGGTTTATGCCAGGGTTTATCTTGGCTTTTTTTCAGACAATACTTGCGTTTGATTTGTTTCAAAGGAGATGTTGAATATCAAGTTATCCCCCCTTCACAAAAAAAACCTACCTCTTTGTCAGATAATGCTAGTTCTGTGAAGGCAGGGGATAATTCTTTTTCAAAGTGTCGCCCGGATTCCCTCGGAGCGTTTGAAGAGGGGAAGGCCTCTAATGGCTTTTCCCTCAACAAAAAAAATTCTGGAAGTGATAAAGAATGAATAAAAAAAAATTTAATATTTTTTTTAATGAATTGTGGACTTATCCTGCAATTGGATTGTTTACAGGATTTGGAATTTTTTGGTTTTATAGGATTCTCAAAATAAATGTTTGGGTATCTTTGCTCGTTGGTTTGTATGTTGCTGCTGTGATATCTCGATGTTGTAATGTTAAAAAAATAAAAATAATGGGTGAAAAACATGAAAAAAAAAGAAAAAAAAGATGATGTTGTGATATTGAAGAGATTTAATGTCATAAAAGTGCATCCGACAATAATAAGTTTGACTGATAATCAATCAGGAACTGACTTGAATCCTTTAAGATTATTAATTGATAAGGATGATGCAAAAGACTTGATAGATCAATTAAAAGGGGTTGTTGATGAGAATGACTGAAAGCGTTAAGCAAACTCATGTTTTAATGAGTAAAAGAAAACTCAGAAATTTATTGATTCAAGCGTTTGGACAGGGAAAAGGTGATGTTTGGGAAAGCAGTTTCAGTAATTGGGTTGAAGAGGTTTTAGAGAAATGTTAAAAATCATGGTGCCTAACTTTTTGTTGAAAAAATCACTTTCACTAAAAAAAAGTGTTGTTAACAAAGTTGTTAACTTTACTAAAAAAGTGTTGTTAATAGAGTTGTTAACTCTGGAAAAAGAT
>JAHWHT010000039.1 GCA_019323135.1 Candidatus Woesearchaeota archaeon | reverse complement strand
TATGATGTAATTTTCAATCTCTGTGATGGTCTAGAAGATGATAATAATTTTGTTGAATTTAGTGCCTTGACTGCTATCGAAAAAACAAAAATTCCATTTACAGGCAATGGCCTCAAGACAATAAGATTATGCAATGATAAAAGAGGAATCAAGAAAACACTTGTAAAAAATAATATTCCTACTGCAAACTTTCAAATCTTCAAAAAATCCACGCAAAAACTGCGTTCTGACATGAAGTTTCCTTTAATCGTAAAGCCAGTCTGTGCAGACGCAGCAGTTGGCATCTATGCAGATTCTGTTGTCAAGAACGAAAAAGATCTGAAGAAAAGAATAACAAGAGTTCTGAAAACTCATCAACAGCCTGCAGCTCTTGTTGAAGAATATATTGAAGGCCGCGACTTAATCATTCCAGTGATGGGTAAGAAAAAAATAAAAGTCTTGGATCCAACTGAACTAAAATACATGCGGTCTTATGAAAAAAGACCTAAGATATTATCATACGGTGCTAAATGGGATAAAGGCAAACCAATCTATAAAGACTGCATCACGCTTGTAAAGAATCCAGATAAACGGTTCTCTAAAAAAGATCGTGCGCGTATTGATTCAATCGCAAAAAGAGTCTACAAAGCAACAGGATGTTCTGGTTATGCAACTATTGACGCAAGATTAGATAAAAACGGGAATATTTTTGTCATTGAAATCAATCCTAATTGTTGGATAGGTCCAAAATCCGATACTGCTTTGACTCTAGATAAGAATAAAGGAATAGATTATACTTCTATGATATCTAAGATAGTAAAAATTGCACTAGAATAAATAAAAAAAATTAAGATTTCTTGAATTTTGCTGATGTGTCGATTAAATCCACATGACCTAGCATCATTGCTCTGCAGCAGTATCTGTCTAAGCCTAAATCATCCAGCACATCTTTTCTGTTTTCCCCTTTTTCTACTCTGGTTTTGAAGTCTTCCCAAGACTGCGCAATTGGTTTTCCGCAACTCCAGCATCTTATTGGTATTATCATTTTTTTCGGCTCACCTATACGATTTTTGACGTTTTGCCCTTGCCTTTCCATGGCAATTTGGCTTATGGGTTTCTTTTTGTCGTATGTCTGCGATTAGTAGTGTTCTGTCGTATTCAAGGAAATCTTTTTGCAGGTCTTGATTTAATGCAACAAGTGCTCTTGCAATTGCTAGTCTTACTGCATCTGCTTGGCTTGCTATTCCTCCGCCCTGTACTGCAACATCTATGTTAACATTACTCATAATATCTCCTGCAATAAGAACTGGTTCTTTCATTCTCATTTGGTAGATTTTTGGTGTTACAGCGTCAAGTAGTTTAGAGTTTATTCTTACCACTCCTGCTCCGGGCTTAAGTGTTGCTCTTGCGATTGCACTTTTCCTTTTTCCTGATACGTGTATTACTTTCATATTTTCTTACAAACCTCTCCTACGGTTATTCTTTTCAGTGATTTTAATTTTCCTGCGTCAGTGCCAGCGATTAGCTGCAGTTTTTTATCTTTGAATTGTTCTGGAACTCCGATATAGCACATTATTCTCTTGTATGCTGCTGCACCTTTTGTTCTTTTGTATGGAAGCATGCCTCTTATAGTTCTTCTAAAGAATCTGTCAGGCATTCTGGATATGAATGGACCTTTTTGCGGCTGCCCTATTTTATTTCTTCGCTCATAATATCTTTGAGTTACTTGTACTTTGCTGCCAGACATTATTGCGTTTTCGCAGTTAAAAATTTTTACAGTATCGCCTAGCAATGCTCTTTTTGCCGCATGTGCTCCGATTCTTCCTACGATTGCATTTGTTGCATCAATAAATATGTCTGCCATTTTATCCGATAATCCTCACGTTTTTGCCTGTTGGATTTGTTTTCATTAATTCTGGTATTGTCAGGCATTTTCCTTTTGCCTCTGTGATTATTTTTTTAGCTGATTCTGAAAAGCTGAATGCTGCCACAGTAACACTGTGTCCTAAAGCACCAGATCCAAGAACTTTTCCAGGAACGATTATTGTTTCATCTTTTTTAACAAATCTGTTAAGTTTAGCCACATTAACTACTCTTCTCTGCCTGGTTGATCTTGATAAGTCATTTGCTACTCTCTTCCAAATTCCGGCCTTCTGGCTACTTGATTCTTTCTTTAGCTCCTGTATGAGCTGTTTCAAGTTTTCGTTTGTTGGTCCGGTCTTTTTCATTTTTCTAATGTTTGTATGCGGGGGACGAGGTTCGAACTCGCGCAGGCACTAAGCCACTAGGCCCTCAACCTAGCCCGTTTGGCCACTCCGGCACCCCCGCAAAAATCTAAGATTTTTGAGTGTTGCCACTGTGAACGGACTTACTTGAGCTTTGTCTCAAACTCAGTTAGTGTTTCAGTGAAAATGTCTGCTGCGTTTGAAACCATTTCTGCTGGAGTTAATTGTCCCCAAGGTTCTATTTTAAGTATGAAATTTTTATCGCTGTATTCGATTTTTACTAGTTCTTCGCATATTTTGTCGCATGCGTCAACTAAATTATTTTTTATGATTAGATCTGCGCTGATTTTTCCATTTTTGTCAAAAACATCCATTGGAAATTTCTCTTTGTATTTTTCAATCAGTTCTGCTTTGTTGGTTACAGTTATTTTTGGTTCTGCATTAAACCAAACAAGTCCTGGGCTGAATTTTACGTGATCATTTCCATGGCCTAGGATTGCTGTTGCTTCTAGTTCTAATTCCTGCCCTTTAAGCAGTTTTACAATTATCATTTTAGGATATACTGGTTTAATTTTAGGGTCTTTTGATTTTATGTCAGATGCATATACTGTTCCTGGCCCTTTTGCTTTAAGTATTAATTTAAGTGTACATCTTGCACATCCTTCGCCTTTGCATTTGCAGTTTTCTGGAAGCATGTATGACTTAAGGTCTGTTTTTAATGGAATAAGACCCAATCTGTGTGCAAGTATTTCGTCGTATAATACAGAATCATTTTTTCTGAATTCTACTTCTTCTATTGCCATTGTCGGCACTGAATCTATGATTGTTCTTCGTATTGTATTTGCTAAAGCAGCAGTTGTATTTTTTAGCAAAACATCTACACGTCCTGTTTTTTTATCTTTATTTAGCATTTGGATTTCAGTCATTTTATACCCTCCTGCCGCGTCTTCCACCTTTTTTTCTGCAACCGCCGTGCGGTATTGGGGTTACATCTTCTATAAATCCTATTCTCAAGCCCATTCTGGATAATGCTCTTATCGCTGCTTGTGCTCCTGGTCCAGGATTATTCGGGCCGTTGTGTCCGCCAGGTGCTCTTACTTTAACGTGTAGTCCAGTCAAACCCTTGTCTAAAGCTTGCTCTGCAACTCTTTTTGCTGCAATCATTGCTGCTGTTGGGCTGTTTTCCATTCTATCTGATTTTACGACCATTCCTCCAGATGCTACTGCTACTGTTTCACTTCCAGAGATGTCGGTAATATGAATTATTGTATCGTTATAACTAGCATAAATGTGAACTACTCCCCATCTTTCTTTTCTTCCTGGTTTCATTTTTTAGTTTGTCCTTCTTTAGGCTTGTTTTCCCTTTTTACAAATTTTTTAGTTCTTTTTTTGACTCTTTTCCTTCCGAACTTTTTATCGTCAGTTTTTACTTCTACTACTTCTGGTTTTTTCTCAGGCAAAGCTCTTTCAGGATGCTCGGCATTTGCCAATGCAGAGTTTTCTACAAATGCTAGCTGGCTTTCATCTTCTTTTGTTACCAGATAACTTGGCGTTTTCATTTTTTTGCCTGCGATTGTGATATGTCCGTGTGAGATGTATTGTCTTGCTTGTGTTTGGCTTCTTGCCAATCCTTTTCTATAGACCATTGTCTGCAGTCTTCTCTCAAGAATGTCTTTTATTGAAAGGCTTAAAACTTCCTCTGTTGTTGCTCCAGGAGATACAAGTCCTAGTCTAACTAATCTCTCTAAGAGTTGTTTTCTTTCTTTTTCTGCTTGTGCTCCAGTTAAAGTAACAAGTCTTTTTGCTTGATTTGCGAAGTTTTTGAGTTTAGAATCTTGTTTCCAGATTTCACTTTTGTTTTTCAGGCCGTACTCTTTCTTTAGAGCTTTCTCTTCTTCAATCCTGGCTTTTTGCCAAGGATGTCCTGGGCCGCTATATTTTCTCCTTAGTTTTCCTGGATCTCCCATGATTTTTACCTCATATAAATTTGAAATTTAAGTTATTTATTTACCGCCTTTCTTTCCTGGCTTCTTTTTCTGGACGCCTTTTACTTTTCCTTTATTTGGCCTGAAATTGCTTCTTGTTCTCTGGCCTCTTACTGGCAATCCAAACATGTGTCTTACTCCGACATAGCTTCTGATTTTCTTCATTTGCTTAATGCCTGAATCAATTGTGAATTTGAGATCTGATGTTGACAGATGCTTATCTTTGCCTGTATCCATGTCTTTTCTTCTGTTTACCATCCAGATAGGAAAGTTATTTTCTAGTGGCGCTTTGATTATAGCCTCTATTTTTTTGATTTCTGCATCAGAAAGCGTGCCTGTTTTTTTCTGCGGATTCATTTTCGCCATTTTACAGACTGCATTTGCAAACATAAAACCTACGCCTTTTACTCTTTTTAGTCCATAAAGTATTTGTTGCGTTCCTTTTATGTCCGTATTCGCGATACGTACCAAGTGTTTAATATTTTCTTCTGCCATTTTTATTAAGTATTAGCACGAGAATATAGCGTTTTGCTACCCTATATTGCGCCTTTCGACTCGGGCTAATGATACTGTGGAATCAGGGTTTATTTATAAAGGTTACGCAAATTTCACAGTAATTTGCTAACCTCAAAAAATTTTTAATTTTTTGTTGGTTGCGAAAAATACCCCTTAGTTTTCGCAACGTCACAAAATTACATTTTGTGTAAGTTACGCTTTATTAAAGAAAAGGGCGGCAACCGGGAATCGAACCCGGGCCAGAGGAATTTTGCAGCTTGCTGTAAAATCAGTCAAAAATCACTGATTTTTGAACGCTACCACAATCCTCTACGCTACCATTACGCCATTGCCGCCATAGATAATATGACTATAGAAATTTTGATTATTTATAAACCTAACTGCTTTCTCTTCTTGGTTGCTCTTCTATACTCAGAATAAAGATATGGTATGATAAAGGCTACTGCATATGTTGCGCTTATCAATACAGGGTTATGTGCAGGTGTTGACAACTGCAGTAATATTTCTAGTTTATTTGTGAATACTGTTATTATATATACATTAATCAAGGCTATTGCAATTATGAATATTATGGGTATTATATGTTGTTTGGATTCTATTTTTTGTATCTCTTTCAGCAAGGTATTCAGTAATATCCCAAATGCTAATGCAATAACAAACAATATTGCAAAAAGATAAAATCCGGTTAATATAAGCATAAATGGTACAAGCACTACAGATAAGATAAAATTTCCAGCTACTGCAATTATTAAGAATATCCAGTAAGTCAATTCATCCAAAAATCTTATTCTTTTGGGTTTGTTATCTCTTCCTCGCTGAATTATCTCTAGAACTCTTGATTTTTCTTCAGATGACCACGGCCTTTGTTCGATTGCCTCTTTTAATGAATCCATTTTTTACCCTTTATTATTTCCAGATATATACTCTTCTACACAGGATACGAATTCTTTAGTTTTCTTAAAATAATCTCCAATAATATCTATTGTTATTTCTGCGTCACCTTCATCCATTTTAGCAGTCATTGTGACGTGTCTTCTGTATTCTCGGTCTTTGCCAAACTGTGCTTTGTCTATTTTTCGTAGCAGCATAAAGAAATTTTGAAAATCACAGATGTTTTTATCCTCTGAAAACACTTCTTTTATTTTTTCTGCTTTCACAAGGGGTATTTTTGGTACTGCATCTATTTTTCCTTTTGATTGTGCATAATATAATAAAGCGTCCATTGAATGATTGAATGCATTTATCAGGCGCTCTATTACTGATTTAAGAACATCCACTGTTCTAGTGTATTTCAAAGTAACGTGAAAAAGATGATCGGCTCTTTTGAGCTCTTCGTAAGCATTAGTCAAAGATTCTTTTATTTGTTCTTGGATGGCTTCTTCATTCATTCTTCTGTTAGTTCGAGTATTGCAGCAGCAATATCGCCTTTGTGTTTTTTGATTTTTTCCAGGGCAGCGTCTTTTTCTACACCAGTCTGGTCTATCACTGTCTGGATATCTTCTTCAGATATTTCTGGCTCTGTGCTTATTGACCGTTCTTCAGGAGTTCCTGTAATCTGGAATGTTTCCTGGCCCATCATGTTTACTTTTGCTACCTGCGGATTCATAAAAACTAATTCTTTATCTTCTAGTCTTATGATTACTTCTTTCGCATCTAATTCTTGCTGTTGGATGCCCATCCGTTTCATGGCTTTTGCCATTGCCCGAGAATTCATTCCTGGAATAATATGACTTCACCTCGCGAAAATTGTTTATAAAACATTTTGTTTTTTAGATACCTAACAAGGAGTTCCCGTAAATGTGCAGAATTATTGTTATCAAGATTACTATTACTGCCAGTATGATGACTGTACCTGGTTTGAATTCAAGTTTACTTTTGTAATCCTCAAAATATCGTGTCAGCCCTGCTGTGCTAGTGGGCATATTGACTTTTTTATCTGCCATTTTTGTTTATATCTCCTATCCTTATAAAAAAGTTTGGTTGGGAAGGTATAAGCTGCCTTTTGTCAGCCTCCAAAGCATTGGTCGTTGATTCAATGCTGACAGATTTAACTGCCATGGGCAGGCTGTGTGGCATTTTACTTAGCGCACATTCTGTGCTTGCACCGACCAGTCCTATCCGTTTCATCGCATCCCTTAAGCAAACTCAGCTGGTTATCTAACCTCTGTCACCAGGGCGTCTCAGCATCATAGCGAATAAGGGCCGTTTCGTTTCTGTGATGTTGCCATCCATTACTGGATCTTTCTTTCGAAAGTGGCCTTATTATGGTGGGCAGACTTTCCTCAATTTTCGCCAGAAAATTGGGGCCAGCCAAAAATCTAAGATTTTTGAGCGCGCCTCATTTCACTTTTGAAAACCGTAAGCCAACTGCCTTCCCAACCCGAAAATTATTAATGAATGTGGGTTTATAAAGTTATCGTTCAAAAACCAAGATACTCCACTCAGATTTGCCCTGCATTACCGACCGTTCATCAATTAATTTAAACTTATCTGTATACTTTTTCAGAAGTTCAGTTCTCTGCGGTCTTGTGAGCAGTGCTATTTTGCCTTTTTTGCTTAGAATAAAATCTGCTTGATAAAATAATTCTTTGTATATCTCAATCACTTTGCTTTCAGCTAATTTCATCAATAACGGAGGTATTGTTGCAATACAATCCACAGAATTTTCTTTTAATTTAAGTTCTAAATCATCTGTTCTTATTTTTCCAAACTGGATATTTTTTTGTATGCCTGCTATTTTTGCGTTTTTTCTTGCTGCGTTTATACTTGTTATTTTTGGGTCATATGCATAAATTATTGTATCTTTTTTCTGCGTTTTGTCCAGTTTATCCAAATTCACATCAGGAAAAAGCTTAAGAAAGTTGAACTTATCTTTTCTAAAATAATGAGAAGATCTTTTTTGTGAATAGATTGCTGCCTCTATTGCAATGATTCCATCTCTGCAAAATGGATCGACTAATGTTTTTTTAGGATTATATCCTGCCAATCGAATTAAAGCATATGCTAATACTCCTTTGATGCTTTCAGGTCCTAAGAATATGCGGTAATCTCTTTTTCCAAGGTCTTCTCCTGACAAATCTATTCCCCAATGTTTTTCATCTATTGCATAGAATTCTACATCTGGATTTTTAAGCTTGACTCGTCCCTGGATTTTTGCAGCTATTGGTTCTGCACATTCTTGTTTTCCTCTAACTGCAAACGTCTTTCCCTCAACCCACTTCGCAGGATCATCAACAAGTAAAACTTTAGTCAAAGACTGCGATAAATAACATAACTTTATCAGCTCTTCTTTAGCTGCCTCAAATGTTAAGAATCCGTCATGGATTTGTGCCTCAGAATTGATTAGTTCTTTTATTTCTTGTTTAGAAACGTCTTCTATGCCTTTGTTGGTTATTGCTATTGCTTTCATTAGATTTCTTCTTTTGCGATTTTTGCTGCCGACACTAACTTATCGTTTGCTTCTATTCTCATCACTCTTACTCCTTGTGTTGCTCTGCCGATTATTCCTATTCCTTTTGCAGCAGTTCTTATGATTATTCCTTGCTGACTTATTAAAATTATTTCGTCGTCATCTGCAACACTTTTGATTGTCACTGCTTTTCCATTTTTATCTGTTACTTTGATGTTGATTACGCCAACTCCGCCTCGGCTTATCAATCTATAATCAGATATTGGTGTTCTTTTGCCATATCCTTTTTCAGTTACAGTCAATAAAGTTTTATTTTCTTCAGCAACAACTGAACCCACTACTTTATCATCTTTTCTTAGTTTTATTCCAATAACTCCTCGCGCAGTTCTGCCCATTGGCCTTACATCTTTTTCATCAAAGTGTACCGCGCTTCCCTGCTCTGTTGCGATTATGATTTTCTTGGTTCCGTCTGTTAAATCAACATTTATCAATTCATCATCTGATGTGATGCCTATTGCAAGTATTCCGCCTTTTCTTGGTTTGGAAAATTCTTCTAGGCTTGTTTTCTTTACAGTTCCTTGTTTTGTGACAAAGAACAGATAATTATCTTTTTTGAAGTTTTTCACTGGCGTAAATGCAGTTATCTTTTCAGTCTTGCCCAGCGCCAATATATTAACTATTGCAGTTCCTTTTGCATATCTTCCTGCTTCTGGTAATTGATAAACTTTTATCCAATGCACTTTTCCTTTATTTGTGAAAAACAATACATAATCATGAGTATTTGCAGTGAATATTTCCTCTACAAAGTCTGTCTCTTTTGTCTCCATACCCATCACTCCTCTTCCGCCGCGTTTTTGTTTTTTATAGGCATCTAGAGGCTGTCTCTTGACATATCCTGCGTGTGTAAGAGTTACAACCATCTCTTCTGGCTTGATTAATTCCTCTTCCTCAAACTTTTGTGCTTCAGCATCCAGTATTTGTGTTCTTCTTTCATCACCATACTGTTCTTTTAATTCTGTAAGCTCTTGTTTGATTATATCTTTTATTTTTTGTTCGCTTCCAAGTATTTCTTTTAATTCTGCAATCAATTTAATCAGTGCTTTGTGATCTTCTCTGATCTTATCCTGCTCCATATTAGTTAATCTCTGCAGTTTCATATCAAGAATTGCTTGTGATTGCTTCTCGGTCAGCCTGTAATCGTCAATAAGTCCCTGTCTTGCCTCTGCTGCAGTTTTTGCTGCTTTGATTAATTTAATGATTGGGTCAATATTATCTAGTGCAATTATCAAACCCTCTAGAATATGTGCTTTTGCATCTGCTTGTTTCAAGTCATACTCTGTTCTTTTTTGGACCATTAATTTTCTATGGATTATAAATTGCTCAAGTATTTGTTTTAGATTTAGTGTTTTTGGTTCATTGCCAACAAGGGCAATCATAATTATACCAAATGTTGTCTGTAATCTTGTGTGTTTCAATAATTGATTGCTAACTACATCACTGTTTGCTCCCATCTTAAGCTCAATCACTATGCGCATTCCTTCTCTGTCTGATTCATCTCTTAAGTCAGATATTCCAATTATTTTTTTGTCTCTCACTA
>JAHWHT010000114.1 GCA_019323135.1 Candidatus Woesearchaeota archaeon | reverse complement strand
ACTGCATTTTCTAAAGGTAATGCCTGTTTTGCGTTCTTAAAATCTGCAATTGCTTTTTCAAACTCCCCAATACCAGAATATGCTGTGCCTCTTCCCAAATAGGAATAACCATAATTTGAATTAGATTGTAAAGCCATAGTAAAATGTGCTATTGCTTTTTTTCTATTACCCCACATATTTTGAATTCTGCCCATATTATATTGAATTTGCGCATACTTAGAATCTTGTTCTTTTGCTTTTCTAAGTATAGCCATTGCTTCTAATAAGATGGCGTCTTTTTTGCTTTTATCTCGCATATTTTTAGCATAATTAATTTTTTGATAGGCATCAATATTCAACAAAACAGCCTTTCTCTTCCTCTCACTCAATTGACTTAATTCTTGTTCTGCTTTTAGTTTTTCTTCAAGGCTTTTCTTTGCGTCTATTTCTGCATCTGCTTTTGCTTTTTCTGCTTCAGCTCTTTTTTCTGCTTCTGTTTGCGCTTTTTGCGCAGATGCTGTTGCATGCTGTTCTGCAACAAGTTTTCCTTCTAATGCAGTCTTTGCTTTTTCAGCAGCTTCTGCTCTTTTTTCTGCTTCATGTTTTGCTTTAGCGTCTGCTTTAAGTGTTTCTGCTTCTGCACGCTCTTTTGCTGCAGATAATTTTGAGTTTTTTGCTTCAACTCTTGCTTTTTCTGCATTTGCATTCAATGCAACAATACCTGCTGTTCCGCCTAATAGCAATCCTGCAGATATACCTAATGCTGCAACTGCTTTACCTGCATTATTTTGAACCCATTTTACTGTACTTGCGATTGGGCCATATTTTCTAGCACTTATTTTTTGATTTTCTAAGAAATTTTGAAGGTCTTTTTTGACTTCAAGCATGTTTTTGTATCTGTCTTTTTTATCAAAAGCCATACACTTATGTGCTATTGCTCCCAAGTCCCCTCTTGCTTTTCTTATTTTAGTATCTGGATTTATTTTTTTGGCCAAAAGCTGAATAATTCCGCCTTGTCCTTTTTTTAGTGTGACTGGTCTGTTTCCGGTTTGTATTTCATACAGCATTACGCCAAATGCGTAGATGTCTGCTCTTTCATCAAGCTTTAAGACTTCACCCATTGCTTGTTCTGGAGCCATGTATGCCGGAGTTCCTGCAATACTACCGTCTTGTAATTGTTTCTTTTTACGTATATTTTTTAGAGCATCTGACTGATTTTTTGCCTTATTTATCTGTGCAACTCCCCAGTCCATCATAAAAACTTCACCTTGTTCTGAACCAACCATGACATTTGCTGGTTTAATATCTTTATGCAGAACACCTCTTGCGTGACCATATGCTAATGCATCACAAACAGGTATTAACATTCTTACTAATTCTTTTTTGCTATGCTTGCCTTCTTCCATAACTCCTTCAAGATCTTTTCCTTTAATTTTCTTCATAGTTAATCTACAATTTTCTCTAGAAAGATTATGAATAGGTGGAATGTTAGGGTGTTCTAGTTGTGCTGTAATAACAGCTTCTTCAAGAAATTTTTCTTTATGTCCTTGATTATTTGCAAGACCGGGTTTTAACTCTTTTAGTGCAACAGATCTTTCAAGACTTTTTTGCATAGTGCTATAAATAGAACCCATGCCGCCTTCGCCAATGAGTTCTTTTTTTCCTAATGTTGAACTTCCATTTGGAACTGCTTTTGGTGGCTTTTTAATCTTTTTTTGAATTGGAGAGAATGATTCAATTTCTAATTCAGAGATCTTTAAACCATCTAAAGATATAGTGCCATTTATAGATAGATTAAGTGCTTCTTCGCCATACTGGCTTTCAAGTAAATCTAACGTTCCCATAGTTCACCACTTTATAATGACTAAATAAGTGATGCTGGTATTTAAATGTTTCTATTCTATTCATCGAGGTGTGTTATAGGGCTTGAAATGGCTAATTTTAAGGGTTTCAGGCAATTTAGTGTGCTTATTTGCAGAAAATGGTCGTTTTGTTCGTAATGTAAGTTAATTCTTGTTAA
>JAHWHT010000113.1 GCA_019323135.1 Candidatus Woesearchaeota archaeon | reverse complement strand
ATAAAATCTTTTGTCCTGCCGCATGTAAGCTAAATAAGGAGCAACAATTGTTACTTTTTTTGCGCCTAATTCTTTAGCAGTTCTTGAAGCAAAAATTATTTCAATCATAATCTCATCAGGATTTGGGTGCATGGATTCAACAAGAATGACTTCTTTGCCTTTAACATCTGCAGGCAGTCTTAAATTTAGTTCTCCATCTGGAAAACGCTTGATAATTAATGCGGCATAAGGCGCTTTTATTTTTCTTGCAATCTTTCTCGCTAACTCTGTGGAATTACTTCCCCCAAAAACTATTTTTTTCGCCATGTAATCTTGCCTCCGTATTTAATCTTCTTGCCTAATTGTTCTTCGATTCTTAATAATTGATTATATTTAGCTAATCTTTCTCCTCTGCAGGGAGCTCCTGATTTGATTTGGCCATTACCCAAGCCAACTGCTAAATCTGCAATAAAGTTATCATCAGTCTCTCCACTTCTGTGGGAAACCATGACATTCCATTTATTGTTCATTGCTAGCTTTGCAGCTTCTAGAGCTTCTGTTACTGTGCCAATCTGATTAACTTTTAATAATAGAGCATTACAGCTGTCCATCAAGATTCCCTTTTGTATTCGTCTAAGGTTTGTGCAGAGTAAATCATCACCAACAATCTGAATTTTCTTTAACTTTTTTGTGAGGTTTGTAAAAGCCTCAAAATCATCTTCAACAAAAGGATCTTCAATTGAAGCAATAGGGTATGCATCAACCAGTTCAGCATAAGCATCTATTAATTCGCCTGTTGAGAGCTCCTGACCCTCTAGATAATATTTTCCGCCTCTGCAAAAAGACGATGCCGCTGCATCAATCCCTAATTTTATTTTTTTGGAATAACCTAATTCCTCGACAGCATCCATAATATAATCAAATGGCTCTTCATAACAAGTCATAGGGGGAGCAAAACCGCCTTCATCACCAACATTGGTTGCTTTTTTCCCATAATCTTTTTCTAATAATTCTTTTAACTTATGATAAACTTCTGAACCAATTTGCAGAGCTTCTTGGAAAGTTTTTGCACCAACTGGCAAAAGCAGGTATTCCTGAATATCTAATCGATTTCCTGCATGCTGACCTCCATTAATTATGTTAAAAGCAGGAGTAGGCAAAACTAATTTATTATTCTCAAATAAATCTGCTACATGAACATACTGTGCCATGCCTTTTTCCAGAGCTTCTGCTTTGCATAATGCCATGCTTACTGATAGAATGGCGTTAGCTCCAAGTTTGGCTTTATTTGGGGTTCCATCTAGTTTAATCATTAACTTATCTGCAGATGATTGACTTACTTGTTTTCCTACTATTTTTTTTGCAATAATTGTGTTAACATTCTTTACTGCCTTGCTGACACCTAATCCTAAGAACTTTTTCCCGCCATCTCTTAGTTCGACAGCTTCGTGAACGCCTGTTGATGCTCCAGAGGGAACGCTGGCTCGGGAGATTCCTGATTTAGTGTGTATCTCTGTCTCAACAGTAGGATTACCCCGAGAATCAAGTATTTGCCTTGACTTGATTTTAAGTATTTTCAACATATCACCCTTTTAGAATAAGGGGATATTAGTGTTTTTAAGCTTTGTGGTGAAACTCTCACTATATTTATTGAAAAGAATTAACCAATATAATTAATATCATTATTTGACTTGGTTTTGGATTTTCTCAAAGCCATTGTTCTTTGGAGATCTGCTGCGCTCAAGATTTTGTGGCCTAATTCAGCATCAATTGTTTCAATCTCTTGAGTGATAGACTTGAAGTTAAGTTTTAGATTGAGTTTTTTATTCAGAACCTTGAGTAGTTCTTTAGTGCCTTTTATGCCTAAATACATTGGATGGCCATATGTTTCGGCAAGCAGAGAGACTGCTTTAATATCTCTTTTTCCTGCAAGGCCTAATAAGACGCCTGATACGCCAATGATTGGACCAACAACACCATATAGATTATTATTAAGATTTTTTATGCTTTTTTTATAAGCAGTAA
>JAHWHT010000038.1 GCA_019323135.1 Candidatus Woesearchaeota archaeon | reverse complement strand
AGTATCTAAAAAATAATGATTTTTTTAGATGGCTTAAAGGTACAGCATTTAAAGGCAATAAAAAAATAAAAGATCTTGCAAATGCAATAAATAAGACGCAATCAAAAGATGATTTGCGTGTTCGTATCGAAAAAGAAGCTGTAAAAGTTAGAGACAAAAGCTTCAATAGAAAGAAAGGTGGCGCAACTTTTGAAGCAAGGATAGCCTCGGAAATGTTCTTGGCAAATCTATGTCCCAATCTGATCAATCTTATTCCTAAACTCTCAAACAAACAAGACATAAAATTATTAAAACTAGTGGACAGATATATTACTCAATTTCAAAATGATCCTACAAGAAGTGAATTAGTTTCATTTTTACTTAATCCCTCTGATTTTGTCCAGAAAAAAGAACAAGAAGGTAGGCCTATCGACCATAAATTTGATTTTGCAAAGTATTTCAAGAATAATATAACGTTCCAAACAAGCTATATCTCAAACATTCAGCAAAAAACAGAAGCAATTGAAACAGAACTTGCATCTTCAGAAATAGAATCAAAATCTGATTTCGAAAAATACACGCAATGGAAAAAAGAGATTGAAAAGTTTATTGCAAAACACAAAGAAAATAAATCTCCACAGATGAAAAAAGCCAAAGATACTGTTTCGTTTCTTGAACGCAAAATCAACCGTTTGCAGAACAAAATCAATGATCAGTTGATAATTATTTCAAAAGCAAATATTAATTTAGATGAAGATATACCCAAAGCAAAAAAAATACTTAAGAAATCACCAAATATTCCAAATCTAAAATCATTTAAACGGGCGCAAAGAAAGTTAAAAGAATGTCAATCAATTAATGTTACAATAGACACAGGATTTATTGAAGATTACTCTAAATTTATCCGCAACAGAGATGCTTTTGAAGCGATTGTGCATAAAAGAGATGCCGAATTGCGTGAATTTTTTGATTCACAGAATACACAATACCGGACACTACTTGATGCAAAAGTAAGAGATACTCAGCAGGATATCGACGAGTTATGGGTTCAGTGGGAAGATATTCAAAAAACAATAAATCTTGCAGGTAATTTTTATGAAACTGAAGATGCAGACATACTAAATATTACTGCAGAGGTAATGCAGGTTGTTACCAATTATCATACTCTCAAAAAAGCAAGGACAAAAGACATAACTGATTTTATCAAAGATTTAAGTATCGCAGAAACAAAGCTAGAAGAACAGCAGAATACGCCTGAATTGTTTACCATAGACTATGAAAACACAAATCAGCAAAGGACATTCAGGACAATAATGGAACTGGAAAGCACTATATCTAAGAAAGCAGAGCTTTTTGAGTCTTATGAATCTGATAACGGCTTAGCAGATGTTCTTGCAGATTTTAAACACACTCAACCTGCTGTACAAGAAAAAATAGATGGAGTTAAACAATTAATAAAAGACTCAATAGACACAGAACTTCAGGCTCTGGATGAAGAAGTAAAACAACCTTATGACTTTTCACAGGAAATCGTTCTTTTGAATATAATCAAGCAAAAAACAAAAACATTAAACAAACATGCTAAAATAATAGAGTATTCAAAAAAAGACAAAAATTTAGTTCAAATAACAAATCTCGCAGATTTAAAGATTAGCCAGATAAAATCAAACATAACTGCAGGAAAAAAGAAAATCACGCAGATTGACAAGCATATCACCAAACAGTATCAGCAAATTCAGGAAAAATCACAAAACATCACTCAAAAAGGCGCTTTAAAGAAAGTATTGTCTATTTTAAGCAAATTTTCTGCTAAAATCGCAGAGAGTGAAAAGTGGCAGGGAGATGTTCAATTAGATCCAGGAATTAAGAAACTAGAAGAGCGCGTAAATGAAATACAAAAAGAAGTTGATTCTACAGTTGATGCAGCAATCGAAAAAACAGCAAAAAGAACTAGAAAACTGAAACCAAGAATACAAAAGCCTGAAAAAACTAATATTATTAAGACACTAAACAGTCTTAATAACAGACAAATACACCTTACTCGCTTAAGTAAAGGCAAATATGCAGAAAAAACAGCAAGTCATCTGGAAGAAGTTCAAGGACTGATTAACAAAGCAGAAACAACTCTTGCAAACTTCAAGTCAGGAGTTGACCAGAACTTAAATGATGTTGTTGCCGCATTAAGTATCGATTTTGAGTGGAGCAAAGATCAGAAAAAAATTGCAGCGCAGAAAACATTGATTACTGAGATAGAAAAAGATGCAGCAGATCTTGCTTATGAAGAAAAAACGCCAGATTTTATCTCTGCAAAAGCATTGGCTCAAAGCAAAGAATTGCAATTAATTGAAGTAATCAAAACTCGAAAAGACATCTTGGCTGAACGAATGATAGAGAACAATGCTTCTGCAACTCAATTTAGTATAATTCAAAGCAGTTTAGCAGATGCTCGGCTTATTGACAAAACTAATGAAACAATAAATAAACTTAAAACTAATATCGATCAGCATTCTGCATGGAAAAAAGATTCCGAGTATACCGAATTATTCAAAAAAGCAAAAACAGAAATATCGCAATTTCGGACAGAATCACAAACTTACATCTTAAATAGAATATCTTCGCTAGATGAAGTAGTAACCGACATAGCAGCACTAGCATCTACGCAAGAATTAACAGCAAAAGATGTTACACGCCTAAACAACGCAAGGGATATTTTAGAAGAGCAAAGACAAAAATATCTTGTTTTCAACAGAAACATATTCAAAAAGACTGTTGCAGAAAAGATAACTAAGTTAGATCAAGCGAAATCAGCAGTTGGCGAACGCATAGACATCTTAAAATTTCATTTTGATACTGAGATAAAAAATATGGTACTGTTTCTAAGCGAGCAAGATTTTACATACACTCAGCATCTCTCAATCTTAGAAACAAAGCAAAAAGAATTGGTTGGAATCCAAGAATATTGTACTGCCTTGTTAAATTTTGATTTAATATTCGCAACAGATAAAATTGAAACAGATATCACAAGATTAACAGAAGAAATCAACACAAGATTTACTGAAAGAACAGATGAATTAGCTGAAATAGAACAAAGTTTAGAAGATGCAACTCAAGATGTTGGCATATTGCTAAGTGACGAATTGACTGATGAAAAAGTTGCTCAATGCCACTCGTTATTACACTCAACTGAGCAAAGTATTGCAGAAATAGATGCTGAGTGGAAACAAGATACCGCAGTAAACGAACTCTATGATAATCTAGATGCTAAGGCAAAATCACTAAGACAGACTATTGAAGATCGCATATTTGCAGAGGTCACACAAATCGATGCTGTCGCACAGCAGTGCATACGTACTGTTGATGCGGCAGCATTACACTCTCCTGAAGCAGTCACTGAATTGCTTGATACCGAGGTAAAACTGAATCAATTGTTGGCAGATTATTCACTGCTTCTAAGACATGAACAAACAGAACTATTGACAGAAGAACAAGATAAAATACACGCATCTTTAAAAACCGCCTCCACTAAGATAACTACACTAAAGAAAAGATTGAGTGAGGAAGTAATTGAGATGGAAAGGCAGGCAAATCGGGACCACAAATATACCCAAGACCAGAAAGAATTGGACAAGGATGCTAAGAAAACAATAGAGCTTAGTGCATACCTAAAAGCCCTGCAATCAGATGAAGAACTCGGCAGGGTGGAAACTGCAAGAGAAGAAATAATGCGTAAATCTAATGCTATCACTGAGCGCATTACTGAAAAGAAAGAGGAATTATCTGAGCTTCACAAAAGAATTTTCATAGAAGGTCAAGAAAAGCTAGAAGAATTCTGGAAAAACATCCAAGATGATGATAATATACAACAATCTCAAGATTTAATAACAGAACTACAAAAGGCAGTGCACAACCAAGGTTCTTGGCGCATGGATGATGAATTATCTAGGACATTTGGCAGCATAGATACTGCATTGAACAAACTGCAAAATTATCAGATTACACAAGTAGCAAAAACAATTGATGCTTGTTCTTTTGATTTAATGATACTAGAGCAAAAAATTCAGGGACAGCACACTCACCAGGCTAATCTCATCAAAAAAATTCAGGAAGATACTGCAAGAGTTAAAGAGATAGACACTTTATTTAAAAAATTCAAAAAAGCATCTCAAGAATATGATGTCAATAAAGTTTTAGACGCCACAAAACACATACTTGAATCTGCAGAACATAAATATCAAGACGCAAGAGATGAGATTACTGAAAAAGTTGACAGGATTCTTGACAGAGTACACAGCAGAGAATTCAGCAGACTGCGCCACATTCCAGAACTGGCAGAGATGCAAACCCAATTGCTTGAACAAAACGAACTTAGTGAATTAGTAGATTGCGATACAGAACACGCAGACTTTCTTTTAGACTATATTAGCAAAGAAATCCAGCGAATTAATACATCTGCTGAAAAAGAAAAAGAGACTATATCTGACACAAAAAGCAAGTTGGAATATTCCACAAAAGTCTTATTCAATATGCTAAAACAGCCGCTTACTGCAGAAACCCTTAAGATTGCGCTCAAGATAATTGAAACCGCAAAAAGAGAAGCAGACATAGACATTAAAGAATACAGTTCTGAAAACATAGAATTCCAGATTGCAGGCCTGGAAATCAAAACAGAAAAAGAAGTCGAAAGTGCATTGGATAGTATTCTTGCTGCAGCTAATGTTTATTCAAATCAAATAAACATTCCTAAATCACGCAGAGATATGCGTAGACTATTATCCATAAAGAAAAAATTAAAACAAAAGCAGGAAGAATGTGATGCCTTTAATCAAGGAGAAGGAAAATATGCTAAATTTGTTGACAAGGCAAAAATAGAGATTGGTCAGCACTTAACAACATTAGATAATTTAAGATCAGATCATTACGCCACTGTCCGAGATGTTCAATCAATGTTTTCCAAAGGCAGAAAGAGTTTGCTTACATTATTAGATAAAGCTAACACACTCGAAACAAAGCTTAAGAAAACACAGTCAGAAAAATCAGAAGAAAAACAAGATGAACAAAGAGATCTTACAGCAGAATACATTCTAGCTGTCACAAAACTTGGAGAAAAAGTCAAAACAATTAGCGGGCTTTACAATACTTTAAACTGCAGAAGTTCTAAAAGAGATATATTACTGCTACAAAGAATTCGTGAAAAAGCAATCACTAAGCAGAAAGCAGTATGCGAGATTGTGCAAAAAGAGATTGATGAACAAACGGTTGCATTAATGCAAAAATGGGATTCAATTGATGACGATTTAGAGCTAAAGCATTTATGCGGCAATCTTAGAAGCAAAAGAGTAATGTTCACTCAATTCAAGAATAGTTTGCTTGACGAAAATGTAGAAAAAGCACAAGATCTCAAAACAGCGTATAAAACATTACTTCAAAGAGCTATTGTAATCAAAAAAGGACATCAAAACGGTCTTCTGAAAGAAAGAAATATAATTATTAATCTTAAAGACAAATATTTGGACTTTGGCGAAGAAAGCAAGAAAACATTAACACAAGTCATGGAAGAATTACCTGAAAACTATATTGATACAATCAGGAAACTTGATACAAAATTACAAGCAATGCAGCAGGCAACCATAGAAATTCATAATAATGCTCCAAAAGATAGATATTCACAAGAGTTAGTGACTGAATTGTTGAGCTCTACTGAACAAAACACCAAAGATTTTATAGAATACATAACTCAAATAAAAAATGCACTTGAACAGAAAGAAAAGCTCAAAGATACTAATATTCTAAAATCAAGATCCGGTCGCTGGCGTACTGGGTTGCGAAAGCTCACCAAGATATTTACCAAAGCTCCGCAAGAACACACATCAGATGTCCAAGAATTAGAGAATATACGCCAATATCACATACAAGTATACGAAGATTAGACAAAGGGCATAACACCAAGCAAAGTTCTCAGATAAACACTGCAATTTAAAACAAATCTGTGCATAATTAACAACAGAAGCTAAACAAAGCGTGCTATGCCAATAAATTAGTCAAAACATATTTATACTTCTATTTTTTATATATAAACAATGGTGAAAAAAGAGGAGATTAAGACAGAACTTGATGCAAATCCTTCTGCCAGTCTGGAAAAAAGACTAGGTGCATCTGTACGCAAATCTTGTGGTTTAAAGATAAGAACATTTGATTGTATTTCTGATTTAGAACAAATAGCAGAGTTAAAAGCAGCAAATCCAGTAGTACAAGAAAGTGGTTTAATCCGTGCAGATGTCATGGAAGCGTTTTATTTAAGCATAAAGGAACTAATGGATCAATGCCAAACTCATTTTACAGAAAGTCCAATCGACACAGAATCACTGATTTACACTTTTCCAGAACAAGATAAATTTTTGCAATTACTAAATGAAAAACAATTTGATGGCATTCATGAATTTGCAGAAGATACACTAAGATTAAAACAGTATAGAATGATTAAAGAGCATTATCTCTCTGATAGAGAAGCAGTTATTAACAATTTATATATACAGCACTTAAACAAAGGCATGCACAAGAAAAAGAGAAGTCCATTCACATATGTATTATTTGCAGGAGCAATCATCTGGACCATCGGTGCTCTGGCACAAGTTGGAACTTATTTACAGGTCGCAGAGATTAAAACAGAGACTAAAAAAGAAATTCAAGATACAAAAGAAGAATTCAGAGGCACGGTTACCAAATTAGAACAGCAGTTTACCCCTAAAAACATGATTAAGCATTTTGAGACTTGGGCTAACACTGATGAAGGCAAACAGTATTTGAACACTAAATATGCCTTAGTAAAAGATATGTGGATACGCGAAGGTCTTGTTACACAAGAATTTGATAATTACTGGCGCAACAAAGCAATGCCTCTGCTTGAAAAAGAATATGAACTCAAGAAACTCAAAAAGCTTGCAGATAATTTAGAACGTTTTGCAAAAATGTTTCCGAAATAAGATACTAAAACTAAGCAATTTCTTCAAGTCTTGTAAAAATTATATGCTGAAGCTTCTTTGGCCAGGTCTTTTTGATGGTTTTTTTATGTTTTTCTATTGCTTTTAGGACATCTGGCCGAATACTGTCTGCACCGTCGATTAATTTAATCAATTCTTCTTTAGCAAACAAAGGAACTTTCTTTAGATTCCATATCATCTGTCTCAAATCTTTGTATTCTTGCTCTTTTTCTGTAAGTTCTTTTTGTTCCATCTCTTCAAACAGTTCATTGTAGTCTTTTGGCTCTTGTGCTTTGTATTTCTCAAGTATTTCTTTGTCTGCATCTTTGTTTAGCCCTATTTTTGCTAAAACATGATGATGCATTCTCTTTAAGAATTCGTGTTTGTCTTCTATTTTCATTATATCTGCATACCCCTGCACTGCTAAGTTGAATGCAAATGGTGTCGGTATACGAGTATTGATTTCAACAACCCTTATTTTTTTGCTTTCTATATCTTTTATCACTTTTTTTGTGTTTTCTATATCCATTAAGTCCTCTAATACCTCTCTTCTCGTTTCTTTTAGTATTGAAAAGTCTTTGCTTATTCGTTTTAGTGCACTCATAAGTATCATTGAGCTCACTTGCTGCCTTCCTACATTTTTCTTTTTACCTAAATAATTTCTTAGTATCATCAATGCTCTTGTTGCGCAGTGCCTGAATCGTCTCTTGAACACTTCTGATTTATCTATTGCCAATTCCATCAATAAATCCAGTTTGTCTGCTTTCAATAGCTTGAATGCTTTCATTGGATTTACTCTTTTGTCTCCAGACAAATAAAATCCATTGTCGTTTATCCCTATCTCTACATCTCTGTGTTCGTTTCGTGAAATTATATATGCAATTGCTCTTGACAAGCAGTCATTAACTCTTCTGCCGTATAAAGAATGAAATATTATTTTCTTTTCTCTATCGTCATTAAAATGCTCTATTAATATCAATTTATCATTTGGTAATTGTTTTGAATAATCATATTGCTCTCTAAAGTATTCATAGATTGCTTTTGCTGCTTTTGTATCTACATACAGATATTTATGCAGCCACTGCAGTATCTCTTTTTTTGATTTTTTTGAATTAAATCTCTCAAAAGATAATCGCCTTAGTTTTCCTACCTCTAGAGCAAGGTCAAAGCTTAATGGCAGCATCTCTGATACCCATCTTGGCACTGTTGGAGGTCTGTTGCTTGTTGCTGCTACTTGAGCCACCATGCCTCTTGAAAATTTGAATACATAGGTATCTCCCCCTAAAACAAACACGTCTCCGGGTTTCATTTTTTCAAGAAA
This sequence comes from Candidatus Woesearchaeota archaeon, assembly GCA_019323135.1. Lineage (GTDB taxonomy): Archaea > Nanobdellota > Nanobdellia > Woesearchaeales > ARS49 > WJJT01. The sequence goes on along the minus strand of JAHWHT010000038.1, from coordinate 1,720 downwards.
TGCTTCATCTAGTTTTCCTATGGTTTGATCTCCTATTTTTACAGTGATAAAACTTTCATCAGGTATTGTTCCTGAATTCATCATGTAGATTACTCTTGCCAGTCTCCCTCTTTTGCCTAGCTTACCTTCATTTCTCCATATTTTCGCATAGATATATCTGTCCTCTAAATCTACAAATTTTCCTGCAAGATAATCCAGCACTTCATTAAAATCTTTTTTAGTAAGGTCTCTGTAACAATAACTTTTTTTAATCATTTGATATAATTCTTTTTCATCCCACACCTGCTCTACTGCAATTCCTGCTATTTGTTGTGCTAGTACATCTAGGGCGCCTGTTGGAATGTGAAGTTTGTCTATTTTTTTCTCAACAGCTGATTTTAGAAGGACTGCACACTCTATCAAATCATCTCTATCCATCACAATTATTCTTCCCTTTACTTTTTCATGCAGTTTGTGTCCTGCTCGCCCGGCCCTCTGCAAAAATCTTGCCACTGATTTTGGGCTCCCTAAGCAGATTACTAAGTCAATATACCCTATATCTATCCCTAACTCTAAAGAAGTAGAGCAAACAACTGCTTTCAGACTTCCTGCCCTTAATCTGTTCTCGATTTGAAGCCGTTTTTGTTTCCCAAGACTTCCATGATGCGCTCCGATGTTGTCTGTGTATCTTTTTGGAAACTTATCTTTAAGATAATCAACAATTCTCTCTGTTGCTGCGCGAGTGTTTGTGAAAATAAGTGTTGTTTTGTGTTCATGTATTAATTTATCAATCAATTCATACATTTTATAGTGCAATACTGCATGATCTACATCAACTAAATTATCCACAGGACTCAGCACCTGCAAATCCATCTCTTTAATGAATTGAACATCAACTATTTCACAGTCTCTTTTCGGACCAACAAGAAACCCTGCAACTTCTTTCAAAGGAGCAACTGTTGCGCTTAATCCAACCCTGCACATATGACCAGATAAATTCTCTAATCGCTCCATTGACAAAGATAAATGCACTCCTCGTTTGTTTTCTGCTAATGCATGAATCTCATCAATAATACACCAATCCACTTTTTTCAAGTGTTCTATGAATTTTGGAGAGCTTAACACAATCGATAAGCTTTCTGGTGTTGTGATAAGAATGTGCGGAGGCTTTTTGAGCATCTTTGATTTTTCTGACTGCGTTGTATCGCCAGTTCTCACTGCAACTCTTATCCCTAATTCTTTTCCTGCGATTTTTTCTATTTCTTTTAAAGGTTCTAATAAATTAAATTGAATATCTGAATTTAACGCTTTTAACGGAGAAATATAAACACAATAAATCTTATCCTCTAATTTATTTTTCAATGCAGAATCTACCAATTCATTAAGTATGGCTAAAAAAGCAGTGAGTGTTTTTCCGCTGCCAGTTGGCGCGGAAACAAGAACGTTTTTTCTGCAGTGTATATCCATTATAGCATACTGCTGAGGAAGGCAAAAAGAATCGAATTTGCTTTTAAACCATTTTTTAACAACAGGATTTAAGATATTAATCAATTCTGTATTTGTATTTGGTTTTTCTTTGAATTTTATCATTTTAGCGCCTCTTTTAATCTTTTCATTTTGCGCTGAATAGTGAAACCAATTAATTCAAGAAATTTTTGTCGTTCTATTTTTCTGGAAATAACCAAAGCAAAATATTTTCCAGTTACATAAAATCGCGAATTTATCTTAAGCTTGCAAAGTA
>JAHWHT010000037.1 GCA_019323135.1 Candidatus Woesearchaeota archaeon | reverse complement strand
AAGTATTGTTTTGATTGTTATACTGTTTATAAGGTTACTAAGGCTGCTGATATTCCTCTGAATAAATTAGCGCTTAATTTTCAGGGTAAAGACAATAAGAAGGTCTTGAAGAATTATGATTTTTCTTATTTGAAGACAGAGACGTATACTGTGGATGTTCCTGTTTATGAGTCTTGCACTAAAACTCACAGTGTCATGAATAACGCTACTGGTGAGAATGAATCTGTTGAATATCAAGACCAATGCCTTGTCCGGACAGATCAGGTTGAAAAGCAAAGAGAAGTCTACAAGCCAGTCAGTCTAAGCACAATGAAGAATGCATATAACAATGCAGATGTTGGCGATTCTTATTATATCAAGGTCAGTGGCAAACTAAAAAACGGTGATGCTGTTGACAACATTCTCACCTTGAATGATTATGTCTATGATGAATATGCTTGGTGGAATGCTAGTTTTAATCATAGGATGCAGATAAATTGTAGTAAAGTTAGTGATGGTGTTCCGGTTATCATTAACGGCAGCGGTGGTTTTAGTATAAGTGGTAATAAGCAGTTTGTTTGGACTGTTTGCCAAGGTACTAATTTAAGTGTTTATTATAACAATTATACTGATTATGTTGTGGCTAACAATAGTGGTCAGGTTCCGTTTGAGGTAGAGCGGGGTAATGGGACTAGTTATAACCCTGCGAGCGTTTGGACTGGTTATGTTGGCGTCTATCATTTTGGAGCAGGCAGCACTTCAAGTTTCACTAAAGATAGTTTGGAAGGTTGGAACGGCGGCGTTAGTGGTCCAGATTATGGGAACAGTGCAGGTAAAGCAGATGGAGCATATGATTTTGAACAGGATAACGTGGATAATCTTACTTTAAAGAATGACGCGGGGTTTAGTTCTGCGATTAATACTTTTTGTGCATGGGTCAAACCAGAAACTTGTTTGAATAATGCAGATAGGTGTGTTATCTGGGGTGGTGATGATAGTAGGACTTATTGGTGGTTTAGACTAGGTCAAGATCAGAAACCAGATTTGACTTATAAAAGCAGTGGAACTAATGGGCAAGTGATTGCTACAAATGCAGTTGTTTCTGGTCAATGGTTGTATATTTGTGCAATGTATGATTCTAGTGATACTGGAAACGAGATGAAAGTGTATGTTAATGGCAGTTTTGACGCGCAAGATAGTGAAGATGGCTCTTTGAACGATAAGGAGAGTAAAAATAGAGTTGGAAGTCATCAAGGCACTGCGCAATTCATGGATGGTATAATCGATGAATTAACACTTCATTCTACTGTTAGAACTGAGAGTATTATCAATCAAACATATCATAATTTTATTGGAACTACTGGATTTGGAACTTTATTATCTGAAGAAAGTCAAGGCAGCAGTATTGCCAATGAAACCGAAGGCAGAGCTGCTATTGTTCAGGGCATAAATAATTCAGCGCTCTCTAGTTATTCTGTTTATTCGGATAGGCAGGTGTATATTAGGTTGAATAATGGCAGCCAGTACAAAGGGACATTTGATAAGTTTCTGGTTAGCGGCAGCAAGAGATGGGCTTTTAATTATGATCAGAACACCAGCAGCAGTTTTCCTGTGTTCTATAATATCGCGCCCTCTTTTTATATTTGGCAGAAGTTTGCTTTGACTTATAATGAGATTAAGGGTAATGTGACTGCTTTTGTTAATAGTACTTATCAGTAGAGGAGAGATTAAATAATGGATAATCAAGCTAAATTAGGGTTATTGTTGTTTTTTATGGTATTGTTTTCTGTATTTGTGGTTGCTGCTAATGAGAGTTTGAATGAATCTGTTATAAACCAGACTGGCACTGAGATAGTAGAAGAAAATACGACAAATCTAAGTACATTATTTGATGGACTTAAGGATAATAAGACAGAAGACAAATATAAGTCTAAAGTTTCTCCAGAGACTGCTTTTGAAGACGTTATTCAGGAAAACAAGCATAAGTTTACCTATGAAACAAAGAAGTTCTTGGAAAGCAAGAAAACAGAAGAAAAAATCTTCCTAATTAAGTATAAAAAAGGTTTTAGCAAAGCAAAACTCAATAAATTCTCAGATGTTAAGTATTTGGATAACAGAATTTCTAAACTTAAGGGCAGTTCTGAAGATATGGAAGACATCATTAAAGATTCTGATGTAGATTTGATTGAGTTGGATCAAAATCTGGATTTATTTGGTGATTTTATTCCTTTTAATGTTCGGCAGGTTAAGGCAGATTTGGCTTGGAATCTTTCTACTGGTTCTGGTGTTAAGATTGCTGTTTTGGATACTGGTGTTTATGATCATGATGATTTGAGTGTTGCTGGTGGCTGGAATGTTCTGGATGATAATTCTGATTATTCTGATAATGATGGTCATGGAACAAGAGTTGCAGGTGTGTTGGCCAGCACTGTTAATGGTGAAGGCCTTGTTGGTATGAGTCCTGATGTTGGCTTGTATGCTGTTAAGATAATGGATGGTTCTGGTAATCTTAGTGATGCTATTGCTGGTGTTGAGTGGGCTATTGATAATGATATGAACATTGTAAGTATGAGCTTTGGTTTTGACTTTTATTCACAGATTTTCAAGGAAGTCCTTGATGACGCTTATGATTCGGATATTTTATTGGTTGGTGCTAGTGGCAATGATGATTCAGATGTGCTCTATCCTGCTGCTTACACTGATGTTATTGCTGTTGGGGCAGTTGATGAAGACAATGATAGAGCAAGCTTCAGCAATTATGGTTATGACTTAGAATTAGTTGCTCCGGGTGTTGATATTAACAGCACTGGTTTAAATGGATATTCTGTTAGTAGTGGGACTAGTTTGGCCACGCCTCATGTTGCGGGTGTTGCTGCTTTGATTTGGTCTTATAATGCTAGTTTGTCTAATGAAGAGGTTCGGGGTAAGTTGCAGAATGATGCTCTTGATTTGGGCAGTTCTGGTAAGGATGATTATTTTGGTTATGGCTTGGTTAGGGTTAATTTAACTAGTGTTGCTTTTAATTATACTCCGGAGTCTTATTTTTATGAGGTTTTTAACATCTCAAATTATGATTTGCCAAATGAAAGCTATGCTTTCTGGCTTAATGGAACAGGAACAATAGATGATGTTAACTTCTCAGAAGGCAGTTACTTGATTAATAAAAATATTAATGATATAAGTATCACACAGTATATTTTTGTAAATGAAAATGGCACAATAATATTAACTATACGCATAGCAACAGATCACATAGAATTCCAGGACGATTTTACCGCAGACAGTTCCCCGGATAATGATGGATTGGCTTGGGTAAACGATGATGATACTTATGTTACTATGGACGTGCCAACTACGTATACTGATGCGTTTTGTATTGATTTATATGATGATGGAACTTTTGATGATTGCAGATACAAAACAGGCACTCTTAGTGATTGTAATAGCTATAGTCAGGGTTTGAGTGGTGCAGGCTATGAATTCTATGATTTGTGTAGCGACGCGCCTAATTCTGATTGTTTTGCCGATGCTAATTTAGACGATACTTTTCCTCTTTCAACAGATAGTAAAATCACTCACGATGTTACCTTGCGCGTGTGGAGGGATTGCGATGATTCCAGCAATCAACAAAGGACAGTAGACGATACTGAACCATTCTATGTCTTTGACCAAAGAAGAGCGTACTGTACTGACAGTACAGGATATAAGTTAGAGGGACGATACACTACTGTTTATTGGGAAACGTATAAGTATAGTCAGTCTTGTGCTTCCAATAAATTATGTGATTCTCAGCAAGATGATGAGAACCCTACTTCCAGCAAGACAGCATCTCTAGATCCTTGCCGTCTAAAGAATGGAGAGTCCTGCACTCAAACAAGCCAATGCCTCACTGGCGCGACATGTATCAGTAATGTGTGTACTGGAAGTGAAGCAGATTTGGCAGTAATAGATGTTATTCCTATTCAAGTAATCCCGGATGTTAATATGATTAAAGATAAATCTGGCTATGTGAGAGTGATTGTTGAAAATAAAGGCGATATCGGCGTCACAGGACAAGTTAATGTAACTTTTGATGGCAATCCTTTAACGCCATATAATCCTGTAAATGCCGAGGGGTATATTGTGGCAGGAACTAATGCAACTTTTGATTTTAATTTTAAACCAAACACCGCAGGAAACAATAAGGCAATAAGTGCAAGTGTGGCGGTGATTGAATGAGAAAATATTTACTATTTATTTTATTTTGTTTTTTAAGTATAGTAGGTTGTAAAAGTATGCCTGACGAGAATAGCAGAGTTCCGCATAACTTATTAAATGAAACAAAACAGAATTTCTATTGTCATCGTTGGGCGGATAAGAGTGATGCGTTTGGGCATTTGAACTTAAGTATCTTTACTTGTTATTCTGCTTTTGGCACGCCCCCTGTTCCTTGTCAATATGCAGGGGAATGGTTTTGTACATATCATTTTGTGTATGATGGAGAATCTTTAAGGATAATCAATGCGTCAAGTTTACGGCAGCTTGCAATTCCAATTAATACTCCTCGTAAAGCATTGGATTTTGTAAAAGCCAGATTGTGGTCCAAGACAAGTTATGAAAAACATTTTGGGAATTGGATTTATGACAAAGACGAGCTTATAAAACAAGGCTGCGAGAAATTCGAAAAAGTTAACATGACGAACATTAAAGAAGTGCGCGAGGGATATGAAGTGACTGTTTTAAGAACAATTCAAATTCAGTGTGTGCCGCCAATTCTCTTTGAGGAACATTATTTAGTTACGCGAGATGGTGCTGTTACTACTTTAACAAAAAAAGAAATGAAATATTGCGAAGGGGAGGCAAAGTGTTATGATTAATACATTGAACTTGCTTATTAGATTCTTTGTCTGCGTAAGGAATTCGAATAAGTTATCGGTCTATTTGATAATGCTATTATTGTTGAGTATCTCGCAAGTATCTGCAATAACAGATGATAATCTGACTAATAATGTTATGAATATGACTGTTGATGTTGTTGAAACAGAAATTCTTAGTTTTTCTTTTGTGCATTATGCTGCGAATTCTTCAAATCGCATTAGCCCGGAATATGGAGGTTATGCAGATTTAGTTAAAGAACACGCCAATTTTATTTCTGCGGTATTTCCTATAAGAGACGAAAGTCCGATTATTGCAAGAAATGAATCAAGCCATATTTTAGTAAGTTCCGATTTAAAAGAACGAATGGCGCCAGGGGAAGATTACTCTTGTGCTTTATCTGCAGATTTAGAAAAACAGATGGCGGCAGCATCCAGTAAAAATAAAAAAATAATCGGAATAATGTCTGAAGGTTTTTCTGATAAATACGCTGGTGGCGATGCGGGCTTCCGTTGCCCTGGTCTTGACAAAACTGTTTTTGTTACTGAAAAAATAGATGCTAGCGATTATAAAGAAACCAGCGCCGCTCATGAAGTAGGGCATACTTTTAATCTCTGTGATGAATATGCTAATACTTCATTCTACTCTCAAAATCAAAATAGGCTGAATGGCTGCCCTAATGGCGATAAAAATGAAGACGGTCGATTAGACTCCGAATGCATGGATACGTATGGCATTAGCGGGCTTAAAGGATGCCCTGTAGAAAATCAAGAATTAATTCTGGATCTTTTTTATAAAAATCAAAATATCACTACTTTGGTTAATCTATATGGTGGGCGCGTCTCATTGACGCCAAACCAAAAAAGATGGATTAATAATCAGACTTATTCGCATTTGCTTTCAGAGCTTCAAGGTTCTGGGAAAATGATTTGTACAGACGAAAAGATGGTTATTATTTCTGGTAATATTACTAAATCGTTTAATTTGTCTTTGGATAATTTTTATATTGTTCAAGGCGGTTGTTATATGAACAACTCTGCGCCGATATTCAATGCGAGTGTATTAAATGTGCAACAAAAAGGAACTGGAGGAATTTTATATGATTTTTTTCGCATAATTTCTTTTGGTCTCTATAAAGATGGTGGCGAGTTTGTGGAGCTTGATGAAATGTCTTTTGTCATTACTATGCCTTATGACGAAAATGCTACTACTTTTGATTTTCTGAATTATTCAAATAATGTAACGCTTTCCCAACGTAATGCAACTCCCAACACACCTTCAATCAACATAACATACCCGTCTGGTAATGAAGTCCTTAAATCTCCTTTTAACATCACTTGGAGTGCTTCTGATGCAGATAATGATTCTGTTTTTTATGCGGTTTTGTTGTCTTATGATGGCGGGGGTAATTATACGACTTTGGATTTGGATTTGAATCAGTCTTATTATGAAATCGATCCAGATGATTTTGATTATAGTGAGAATAGTGTAATTAAGATTTTGGCTACAGATGGTGTTAATACAGGGATAAATACATCAAATACTTTTACTCTTGGGAATCCTTTGAAGGCATCTTTGCAGCCTTTTTATTCGAATGATGCTTTGTATGTTTTTGAATTTGTGGTTAATAATAGGGGTTCTGCGAATTTGACTAATGTTTCTTGGTCTTTTGATTTGGGTGATACTAACACAGTCACAAATGATTATCCTGTGAATTTGGGTGGTGAAGAGGCTATGACTGTTCTTTTTGAGTACACTTATAATTCCGCTAATCAGTTTACTGCAATTGTTAATGTAAGTGCTGGCAATATTTCAGCTGTAGATGGTTTAACTGTTGGTGGGTGTGGTTTGATTGTGTCTAATTTGAGCGTGGTTTATGCTAGTGCTTCTAAGAGGGTTTTTGAGGCAATTATCTTTAATAATGAAACATCTTCTATGGGCAATATCAACTGGACTTTTAATACTGGTGAGGGTGCAATAACTGCCAATCAGCTAATTAACCTTAGTGCAAATGAGGAAATTCCTGTTTACGTAGAATATACTTACAATAATCCTGCAGAGTATACTGTTAATATGACTGCAAGTGTGGGGGCATGCAGGGGTACAAGGGATTTATCCATTTCTCTTGCAGAATTATCCATGCAGGATTTCTCAAAACTATCTAGCTCTGGAACAAATGCTGTGTTTGAATTCAGTGTAGAGAATATCGGTTCAAGCAATAAGACATTCCACTGGAGCTTTGACACGAATGATACTGCTGGAATAATCTGGAGCAGCCAGCCAGTCACTTTAATGCCAAATGCTAACCTAAGCGTCTTGTTAGAACACAATTTCACCAGCACAGGTGGTTATGAGGTATTTGCGTGGGCAAACACCTCACAAGGCAATTACTCTGAAGGATTGAATATTAGTTTGAGTTGATTTCAGTTCTTTTCCACAGTAAAATTTATAAAGAAAACAAATATTTTATTTCTTATTCGATAAAAAGGGGGATTAGATGAAATTATTTAGACTTGCAGTGTTTGTAATGTTATTTCTAGTACTGTTATTGCCGGTCTGTCATGCAGATTCGCTCTACACTGTTTCGTCTGTGAGCATCAAGCCAAGCAAGGGGTTTGACAAGAGAATTGTCTATGCTTTCCCTGTTCCTGTTTATCTTCAGCCAAAAATCAGGCAGATAGATTTAGATTCATCTGTCTCTATTGTCAGTAAGACTGCAGAGTGTTCTGCAGAAGATGCTTCTCAGGTCTACATGATTGCTGAAGACAGAGAATGGCCGTATATTGTTGTAAAGAGTTCTCCTGCTATTGCAGACAGAAACAAGTCTGTGAAAGTTGAGTGCACGCTCTATCTTACTTTAAGAAAAGATAACATAACTCTAGAAGAACCAGAACTGCTTAATTTCACTGCAAAGATTCCAGTCTATAATAATCCTTTAGGGTCTATTGGCGAGAATGCGCAGGCTCAGATTGATGGAATGAATGATCGTATCTGGGATTTGCAGAAAAGAACAAATCAATGGTCAGATGTCAATGATGTTTTTGCAACCATTGTCGGTATTGCACAGACTACTGCACAGGCAGATGCCGACTTGCAGTATGTTGGTGCAGTTCTGTGGGGTGTTGCAACTCTTCTTTATCAGCTCAGAAGTATACCCTATATTGGACAGGCACTAGAGGCCATATCTGGTCTGCTCTGGAAAGGGATTGGTTGCGGAGTGATTAATGATGTGGGCCACAAAAATATAATTCGATATATCTGGAATCCAGGTACTGTTGGAGGTCAGGTCTTTAGTGCAGATTGGGATGTTGCTGCAGGAAGGATTTTGGCAACATTAATCAAAACCGTATCAGTGCTTTATTCCTGCCAGGCCTGCGATTATAGTTCTGGAATTTATTCTGGCATGAAAAAGACAATCTATGGTGATATTAATCTAGATATTGGTGACAAGAGAGGAGAGCCAACCACTCTAGAAACTTTTACTGTTTATGATTGGGATCCTTACAGAAGTATGCATGTCGCAATGAGCTGCATGTGCGTCCCAGGTATTGTCTATAACATGAGAAAAGAGGTGCAAGTCAACTGCATCTACAAAAATTGCATTGAACAAAATGCAGAGTTAGGCCTTCCGTTTAATAATTGCATGCAGACCTATAAAGAGCAAAATTGTTTATACGTAGATGGTGCTGCATGGAGAGTCTCAGGAGGAACTGCTATTGCTCCGTTGTTATCTCAGTCACTGACTCAAATTTTTGATCAGCTGCCTATCATGCTTGCTTCAAAAGCATGGAGTATGGTGTGCGATCCTGATTGCGGAATGTTTCGCGAAGAAAAAAGTTCTAAAGATTCAGCAGGCCAGACAACTTCTGAGAAAACCGATGATTGTGGAATTAAAGTAAGCTCGTCTGATACCAGCGCATATCCTTCTAAATGTGCATATGATCCACTGGATGATTGGGCAGTTCCATTGTGCGGAGTCTGGGCAGGAACAATTATGCTTCAAGAGACAGACTATTTTGGAAATAATAAATACCCTTGGGAAAAATATTATGCAGAATTAGAGGGGGAGAATTATTGTGACTAAGAAAATAATTTTAGTATTTGCAGTCTTTATTTTAGTAGTCTTGTTTGCAAATAATTTACATGCTGTGTTGCTGGAGTTGGTCGGGACAGAATCTTGGTATGATCGCCCTCCCTGGTATGAGGTTGATGATTGGGAGGCAGATGTCTGCTCTAAATGGGGCGGAACTGATTTTGCAGGGCAGGCCGTAACAACAACAGGAAGAAAACTTTCCTGGGCAGAGATGACTGCAACAGTTCAGGCAAGTAAGTTCAAGACAAAAGAGAAGTATTTTGTTTATCAGGTCGGATGGTATCTTGATTCTTTTGGCGCACAGACAGATTATGAGATAAAGTTGGTCAGCGAGGCAAATCAAGACATATTTTATCTTGTTGATTCTGGCACTCTCTCTCCAGAGTCTGGAAAGATTGGCTACGAGGCATACAACTTAACTGAGAATTACGATGTTGTGAGATTTACTTATACCGGGGGAGCAATAACTATCCCAATAATACAGGTGAAATAAAATGAAATCATTATTTATTAAAAGCTTTAAAAAACTGGACAAGAAATTTATCTTTGTAATTTTGCTTGACTTTTTGTTTTATGCATCATTGATAATTGCATTCTTTTTATTTTCAAAGCTCGTGATGTGGAGCATTGGCTCTCTCTATACGCTTCCAGGAAAATTAATGGCAATGTCAAAGATGTCTGGTCTTGAGCAGTTAGGAACTAGTGCAGAAAGCGCATCAATACTCTTGAATCAATTCAAGTCAAAAATAGTTTTAAGCATGATTGCATTTTGGTTTATGATAGTTCTTGCTTTTACTTTATTCAAAGGCGCTGCCTGGAGTTTTGTGACAAAGCAAAAAATAAATAAAAAATTCTTCAAATACGTCTTTAAGTTCAATCTTATATGGTTCGGAGTGTTTGCCCTGCTTGGCGCGATATTATTTTTTGTGACAAAACCTGCAGTGACAGGGATTGCTTTGTTAGTACTGTCCATAATTGCACTATATCTCACGCCGATAAGCTATGCTTTGTTCAATCCAAAGAAAAGTATCAAAGATTTGTTCAAGAGATTGTGGCATGTTGCTGTCGAGAGAATATATCTGTTCATCCTTCCTGCATTAATCGCAATAGCAGTTTTGTTTAGTTTGTTAATTATCATAAGCAGTATACTTGTGCGCATTGTACCAGAGTTTATTGCACTTCCAATACTGTTGATTATTGTAGTC
>JAHWHT010000036.1 GCA_019323135.1 Candidatus Woesearchaeota archaeon | reverse complement strand
ATGACCTTTAGTGTCATTCAACTCCTTGAAATTATCAAAATCAAACATAATCAAAGACAGAGGTTCTTGACTTGTTTTTCCCCGAGAAATCTCTCGCTGTATTGCTTCAGTAAAATACGCTTTGTTGTAGAGGCCAGTCAATAAATCTGTGACTGCACAGTGCTGAGCATCCTCAAAATACTTGGCTCTAGATGCTGCAACAGACATCTTAGAGAGCAGTAAAGAGACAAGCTCAACATACTGTCTTAAATCAGAACCAGAATAAAAAAAACAGACTCCTGCTGCTTTTTGCTCATGCTGGATAGGAAAAACAAGAATCGGGTGCTCTATTGCTTTAGCACCAGGACAATCCTCTAAACTGATGTCTGACTTGGCGTCTTTTATGAATAAGAAGGAATTAGAGTCCAGAACCTGTTTTTCAAGAAATAACTCTACATCTAATAAACCTGCAGAAGGATTGTTCTGCCGCTTTTTTGTGCCATTGTAAACTATGGAGCAGTCTGAAAGACGGAACTCTGAGTAAAAAAAATCACAACTACGCTGAAGTACTTGATCAATGTTCATTGCTGAGTTCAGCAAGTCTAAAAACTTCAGCTGTAGTTCTTCATAAGCCATAAAAATAATGTGAATAAAACTATTTTAAATAGTTTTATGTGATACAAACACTATGACTCAATTCATAAACGTATCGCAGCAGTACCATCCAGGGTATGCTGACTTGACGCAAGTGTGATCTGCCTTAAGTTTTGCTGCTAATACTGGTGAATCTGCTGCATAACTAACGTATCCATCAGGGCATATTCGAACAGATGTGTAAACTGCTTTACCTGTTGTTTCGCCTTGCATAGTAGTCACTAATCCAACTAATGCTACAAGTACCACTATACCTAATAAAGACGACAATAAAAATTTATCTGACATTTTCTTTTTTACCATTCTGTTTCACCTCCTTTGTTTTTTTAAAATATTGAATAAGCGTTCTTTGAATTTTTTGTAATGCTGTTTTGGAACTGTTGCGGCAGAAGAAACAGCGTGACCTCCGCCATGTGCTCCATTGATGCCTTTTATTGATTTTATCAAAACTTCATTAACTTTGACTTTCTTTTCCTGGCTTCGCGCACTAATCCGAATAGGACTTTTTGTAATATCTACGATAAAAACGGTTTTTTTAGGATATTTTAAACCAATTATAGTACTTAGAGGAGATTTAATATTGCGTTTAGGTTTGATTTCATAATAAATAAGACTGCTGTCCACTTCTGCAAGCTTATTTAAATTTTTGATATAATAATTCAATTCTATGTCTATATTTTTCTTGAAACGCTTCAACTTTGCTTTAAGCGCATCACGATAACTTTTTGCAGAATACATTACAGTGAAACATTCTTTGACATTTTTTGGATTAGTTGTCTCTGCTGAACTGATAATCTTTGCTATCTCTCCAAATCGAGTGTCAAATAGTTGTTTTTTCAGTTTAAGCTTGTATTTCTTAAAAATAGAGGACATCCATCTTTTCCAGGGTTCTGTTGCAATGTCACCTATGCTTCCTACAACTGCAATCCAATCCAAATCAGATACGTCTGTGACTTGCTTGCCTAAGTCATAACACATTTTTGCAGCGCAATATTTTTTGGCAGTTGATATCAATTCTGACTTGACAACAACTACATTTTTTTCAGGAAATTTATGCAGGACAGGATGATGATCTATTATAAGAATATCTGCAAACTTAGCAATCTTCTTTACTGCAGCAGGATCTTCGTCAGTAGCGAGATCTGTCGTAATAACTTTATTTATTTTTTTGCTTTTCAGTAATTTTATTGTTTCAGGAAGAAACCGATGTGCTGAGTGATATTGATTAATCCGCAAATTAATCTTTTTGCCGCGAACTTTTTCAATCACTTTTGAAATGATTACACCAGAACAGACACCGTCTGGATCTGTGTGATGAATAACTGCAACGCGATCTTGAGGGGTTATAGAAGTAATAAATTTCTTAAACCGATTGATTAATGCCTGATTTTTGAATTTCATTTTCTCCTGCTTAACTGACTGACTACAATCTCCACAAAAGCAGGCCTATTAATGAAAAGAAGCGGGGAAGAGTAAAGAAAAAAAGAGGCGCGTGAAAAGGAAGAATTCGCCATTACGCGCCTTTTTTTCGAGGGGGGTTGAGTGAGTGTCATTTTCTTAAAAAATTTTTGAAGGAGCGGTTTAGCCAATAGACCGCTCCGGTGTTAGCTGGGATTTAATATCTTTTTTTGCCAAATTTTGTGTGTGTCGTTCTTTGCCTTTCACTTATTTGTACACAGCTCCACTGTTTCTCTCTGTGATGAGTATGAAAAGGGTAATTGGACAAGGCATTTAGCGTTTTTGAGTTTTTGGCGCTCAACCTTGGCCGTGTACAGATTCTGTGAGTTGCGCCGTGCATCACAGTTCTCTGCCCTCAGCTTTTAGTCATCTTAATTACTATATTGTCGTAAGATTTATATATACCTAACGTACTTACTATACTATTAATACGTTTAATACTTACAAATGAGGTGATTTCATGCATATTAGAAGACTTGTAAAGGCAGGACCTGCCAGCCACACAGTTTCTTTACCAAAAAAATGGATTGAGAAGAACAATCTTGAGAAAGGACATAATGTATACCTACTTGAGAAATCTGATAAAGAGCTAGTGATAAGGCCAGAATTAGGATCTGAACAGGAAATAAAACAAAAAGAAATAACAATCAACATAGACAAAAAAGAACTAGACACAATACAGAGAGAAATCACTGCAGCCTATGTAAATAATTACGGCACAATCACTATTTTTGGGGATACTCTAACTAAAAAAGTTAAAGAGATAAGAAAAATGCTGCACGACTTTGTAGCATTAGAAATATCAGAACAAACTGCAAAAAGCATAGTAGCAAAAGACCTATTAAACCTAAAAGAGATATCTGTAGAAAAAACCATCAAAAGAATGGACATGATAGTCAGAACAATGCTAAAAGACATAGCAGACGGCATAGAGGATAAAAAATTCAATTATGAAACAATAGTATTCCGAGACTATGATGTTAATCGACTATACTTTCTGCTTTCAAGACTGTTGAAAAGCGCAATAACTGACAGCCAGCTAGCAGAAGATATAGGAATAGAAAAAAAGGACATACTGCCGACGTGGTATCTTTCAATGAATCTTGAAAATCTTGCAGACAGCATAAAACACATGTGCCAATTAGCAGGCAAGATAACTAAAAAAGAACTGACGACAATAAAACCAATTCTGATTAATGTTGACAAACAATATACTGCAGTCATGAAAGCTCTACATTCTCAAAATAAAGAACTTGCAGACGACGTGGCAAGAAACAGAATAGAACTAGTCAATCAATGTAAAAATGTAATAACAAAAAAAACTGCAGTAGAGACAGTAGAACTGGTAGAAAACATAAAAACAGGAACAACAAGTATAAGCAACATAGCAAGAACAATATTAGATAGAGAGTAAATCAGGCCGAGGCATAACAAAGTCCTTGAAATCAAAGGTATTGTCAAAAGTGTTACAGACTTCTACATCATACATTATAACGCGTGCACGATCAGAATTAGGACAGAACCAATACTGAATATTTCCCTTGCCGCTGTTAGGAGAACCTTGGAACGCATAAACAGAACCAGAATCCCACTCAAAATAACCATAACTAAACAAAGGACGGGATTGGACAAACAACTGCAGGGTGCCTTGCTCTGTAATGCCTGTGCAAGGGTTTATACGAATCTCTGGTGCACTAGAGTAGCCTTTCTTGCCCTGTGCTCGAGAGATAGTTTCACCAAATACTAAATCCAACTGATTTGTGTACCTGTCGCAGTCCTTGAACGTAACAACTCTGCCAGTTGACTGACTATCTAAAAAAACAGAAAGGCCAGCAATAGCCACTAAAGAAACCAAAAAAAATACTATCGCAGAATGTCGTGCCATTTTAAAAAATTAAAAGAAAAATAAAAAAATTATTGTCCTTCCCAATTAGCTCTGTAGCCTGGATATCCCGGTCTTGCATAATCATAGGATATTGGCGTAATTGGAGCATTTCCAGGAACGTAATGTGGATCTACTGGAACACCTGCAGGTGGTGTGCAGCACCATGTTTTCATCCGGTATTCGTCTTGTCCAGGAGCAATCAAGCAAGTGTATCCTGCTTCTGTCCACATGTCCAAGAACTGATCATTAACACCTGGTTCTGCAAGAACCGGTGTTGCCGGTGAATCGCATCCTGCCATTGTAACAATTCCGCCTGTTGTACCTGTCCTAGTGAATAATAGAACTAATCCAACAACTGCAAGAATAGCAACAACTCCTAAAATAACCAATGCAACGCTTTTATGTTCAGCCATAATATAATCACCTCAAAGTTTTTTTTACGATTAGATACTGTATATAGATTTATTTCTTATATATAAATCTTTCCCTACTTTTTCGTCCTTAATTGCCTAAACTGTATCTGCCAAACTTTTAAAAAAAAGTTTGATCAAAATCATGCTGCACAAGACAGCAAACGCAAAATAGCTTAAAAATACTATTTTTGCGTATTAAATCATTTTTTCGTCCTTAATTGCCTAAACTGTATCTGCCAAACTTTTAAAAAAAAAGTTTGATCAAAATCATGCTGCACAAGGCAGCAAACGCAAAATAGCTTAAAAATACTATTTTTGCGTATTAAATCATTTTTTCGTCCTTAATTGCCTAAAGGTCTCTGCAACATCAATGATATATTTACCAGAAGCAAGCTTGAAAATCAATGGATCTCCTTTGAATAACTTAACTAAATCCAATTCAAACTTGCCAGGCTTAAGAACTTTAATAGATTCTAAATCCAGAACAACCGGCCTGTCACGATCATCAATGCCAGTCATGTCATACACATCTTTCTCAATCTGCTCTTTTTGAACAGGAGAAAGTGCTATCTTCTTCTCATCTTCTAACTGCTTTAACTTCTCTTTCTTAATATAAAAGAATAACTTACCGCCACACGGGCAGCCTTTAAGAATCTCCTGTGCACCATCATCATACATTGAATCGCATCTAACACATTGGTGCGGCATTATTTCTTCCTCTTTTTCTTCTTGCGTTCTTTGGTTAGCAACTCTATCTTATTAGGGTCCTTTTTAATTGACTTAACAACATTAGCAGGACCAATTATCGTCATCCCAGACCTGTCGCCTAGAAGCATATCGAGAAAATCACTCTTAACTTTATCAAAACCAGATAGTGATTCTACCTTGGGATTAATAACCGCAAGCTCAATACCCTTGAACTCCTTATTGATCTCTTCCATTGTGGCTTTAATAAGCTCTGTCTCTTCATCCTTCTTTAACCTGCCCTGCAAAAGAACAATCTTATTCTGCTTAGCAACAGTAAGAAGTTTTCGGATTCTGCCAACAGAACTTAATGTTTCAATCTCTGAATACGGCATAAATTGCAGTGTTACCATCTTTTTTTTCACCTACTTTATTAACTCGAAAATGTTTTCGTATAAGTCCTTGACCTTTCGACCATACTTTGCAGAAATGCCCGCAATAGGATATTGAGGGAATGCTGCCTGCACTTTCTTTAAATTAGCTCTTTTTAAGTCGACTTTGTTTGCGACAATCAAAACAGGAATATCCCGCGCAGCAAGATTGCCGATGATAGTGATGTTAACCTGTGAATAAGGATCTTTTGTAGCGTCTAAAACAACCAAAACCGTGTCCATCTCATCGAGCCATTTAATAGACTCTATAACTCCCTTTGTTGCCTCTTTAGCACGCTTCTTAGCTTTTTTCTCAGTCATACCTGCCTTAAGAAAATCCTCATAATCAATCTTAGTAGCAATACCTGGAGTATCAACAAGATTAAACATCAATTCTTTCTTACCGTCT
Organism: Candidatus Woesearchaeota archaeon; assembly: GCA_019323135.1. Classification (GTDB taxonomy): domain Archaea; phylum Nanobdellota; class Nanobdellia; order Woesearchaeales; family ARS49; genus WJJT01. The sequence continues at coordinate 4,342 of JAHWHT010000036.1, read as the reverse complement.
TTAGATTTCAGGGTAATCTGCTCTTTAATCTGAATCTCCCTTGTTTCGTGAGGGACATTACTTGCAGAACCCATCTCTTCTCCCAGCCAGTCTTTACATATCCTATTAGCCAGCGTAGTCTTACCAGAATTAGGAGGACCGTATAGGCCCAGCTTAATGTCTCTTTTAGACTTAAACCAGTCAACAAGGAATAAATTCAATACTTTTTTTAATACGCTAAGCACTCAAACCACCTTTTAATTTAGATACTTTTTTGAATATATAATTAGTTTATATACTTTTCTATTGTAGAACACATAAAAAAATTAGAAAAAAAATAAATTATAAAGAAAGTTTATTTTTTCTTCTTCTTAGACTTTTTCTTAGCTTTTTTCTTCTTAGCTTTCTTTTTAGCCTTTTTCTTCTTTACTTTCTTTTTAGCTTTTTTCTTAGCCTTTTTCTTTTTAGCTTTTTTCTTCTTTTTTCTTCCGCCGCGAGCCATCTTTGCTCTTGATACGTCTCCTTTGGAATCAATAAAGTATAGGTATCCTGAAACTTTCTTTACACCTACTTTAGCAACTTTCTCAATCTTTTTGCTTCCCTTTTTTCGACCTCTAGCCATCTTTGCTCGAGAAACATCTCCTTTCTTATCTACAAAGTATAGATATCCTGGCGCTTTTTTTACACCAACTTTTTTAACTTTTTCTGCCATGTTATTTACCCTCCTCTTTTTTGTTTTTAACTCTGGAGTATGAAACCCCTCAACCGATTCACAGACAATACATCGTCTGAATAACCTCATCAAAACAGTTCTTGTTTATAAACTTTTCGACTATTTCTTCTTTTTTTTAGTGGAGGACGAGGACTTTTTGACTGCTTTCTTAGCCTTTTTCTTAGCCTTTTTCTTGGCCTTTTTCTTGGCCTTTTTCTTGGCTTTTTTCGCGGTTCTTACAGCAGGTTTCTTCTTATGGACATCGCTAACAAACCAGGCCGGCTTTAAAAGCTTCTTGAGCTTTTCAGAAAAAGAAACAGCCTCTCTTTGAAGGTCTGCTTCCTCTTTTGGCGTCAATAACTTCTTTTTTTCAAGCTCTTTTGCCTTTTTAAGAGCCTCTTTAACCCTCTTTTTTTCAAAGTAATTTGTCATGTTTGGAATATTAATTGACAAATATATAAACTTTTTTGTTAATTTGCACAATATAAATATTTATAAAATACCAAAGGATTGCATTATTTAATGGCTAAGGGACTGATAATATCAGGGGAATTTGGAAATATCGTCGTCAGAGAAAAGACTGGCAAAAAACTAGAGCTGGGAGAGCTTTTGATGGCAGAGACAGGAGACCAGAAAATACTATTTCAGGTATTTGACCTAGTGTATGGATCTCAGCTGAGCCAGCAGAACCTTGAACTGGTGAGCGGACTTCGGTTAGAGGGAGACTCTGATATGGAGCTTATGGACGGAAACCTGCGAAATTATATTCTTGCAAAAATAAAGAGCCTGGTGACAATCCAAAACAATAAAGCAATTGCCCCAAAAACCCTGCCAAACTTCTTTTCCTCTGTGCGCGCAGTTGTAAAAGAAGACTTTGATTTTTTACTGACTAAAACAAATCACAGATTTTTCATAGGCAATCTGCGAAGCGGAACAAAAGTGCTTGACCTGCCAATATTCTTAGACGGAGAAAAAGTATTGAGCCATCATATCCTGATATCTGGAACAACTGGAAGAGGGAAAAGCGTGCTAATGAGCAATCTGCTGTGGCACATGATATCTGAAACTTACTGCAGCCTGCTGGTGCTAGACCCTCATGATGAATACTATGGCAGAAACAAAATCGGGCTGAAGGACCACCCAGAAGCCAAAGAAAAACTAGTGTATTATACTCCTAGAAATCCTCCTGCAGGATGCAAGACACTCAAGATAAACCTGGAGAGCCTGTATCCAAACCATTTCAATGGAGTGGTTTACTGGAGCGATGCACAAAAACAAGCACTTGCTGCATACTATAGAAAATACCAACAAAAATGGATAGAGGCGATTGTGCTTGAGAAACCATTAGATGTTAAGTTCATAGAAGCAACAACAGATGTAGTGCGAAGAAAAATCATGCAGATACTCCACCTTAACGTCGAGAGTGAAACACTTATCTGCAAAGGAATCTTTGACAAAGAGGCAGGACAAACCACTGTCAAAGACATCATGGGAGAATTAGGATCTGGAAAAACAGTAGTAATCGACACATCTGAATTTGACGGAGCAGTTGAGATTTTGATTGGGGGAATACTTGCAACAAATGCATTAAACTCCCATAAAAACTGCAGTTCAGATGAACTACGACAGAAGCCAGTGATATCTATCGTGCTGGAGGAGGCTCCGAGAGTCCTTGGCAAGGAAGCGCTAGAGAGAGGACCGAATGTATTTTCCACAATTGCGAGGGAAGGGAGGAAATTTAAGATTGGGCTTACTGCAATCACACAACTGCCCAGCCTGATACCGCGAGATATCTTGGCAAATATGAACACAAAAATAATCCTAGGAGTCGAGCTAAAACCAGAGAGACAAGCACTCATTGAGAGTGCTGCGCAGGATTTAAGCTCTGATGAAAGAAATATAGCGTCGCTGGACATAGGGGAAGCAATAGTGAGCTCAAATTTTGCAAAATTCGCAATACCTGTAAAAATTCCATTTTTTAATGACATTGTTGAGGCAGCCAAGCAAATCTCTGTAAAACAGAACTTTGAGGGAGTTAAGCTGCGCTAAACATACTTTGCAGACGCTAAAAACTTAAAAAGTTCATACACTTTCTTATCTACATGAAGTTTGCACACATAGCAGACTGCCATGTAGGCGGGTGGAGAGAGCCAAAACTAAGAGAAGTAAACAAGAAATCGTTTATTTCTGTAATAGATTATTGTCTTAAAATAGGGGTTGACTTTCTTCTGTTATCTGGAGACTTGTTTAACACAGCAATGCCTCCAATGGACAGCCTGAGAATCGTGGTAGAGCAATTGAAAAAATTGGCAGACCAAAACATCCCAGTATATGCGATACCTGGAAGCCATGATTTCAGCCCGGCAGGAAAAACAATTCTAGATGTGCTTGAGAGCGCAGGCCTTATGCAAAATGTGTGCACTGGACAAGAAGTCGAGGGAAAATTGAGGCTGGATTTTGTGATAGATCCAAAAACAAAAATAAAAATAACTGGTTTGCTTGGGAAAAAGGGGGGACTTGAAAAAAATTATTTCTATAATCTTGACAAAAAACATCTTGAAGAACCGTCGACAAGATACAAAATATTTATGTTTCACTCAGCAATATCTGAACTAAAGCCGAAAGGCCTGGAGAAGATGGACGCTATGCCTGTTTCTCTTCTTCCAAAAAACTTTAATTATTATGCGGGCGGGCATGTGCATGTGATTGACAATTCGAGCATATCAGGATATGAAAATATAGTGTATCCTGGACCAATATATCCTAACTCATTTTCTGAATTAGAGAAGCTCAAAAAAGGAGGATTCGTGATTGTGGATAACGGACATATCCAGCACCTGAAAATAGAACCGCATCCAGTGATTAGTTTGGATATTGATTGTGAGAATAAAACTCCTGAAGAAGCCAACTCTGAATTAATTGATTTGCTTAATGACATTGACTTGAAAGAAACTATTGTTACTTTGAGGGCAAAAGGGTGCCTGCGCACAGGCAATCCAACAGACATCAAATTCAAAGAATTCTTTAAAAAAGCATACGCGCAGGGAGCATATTTTGTGATGAAGAATACAAATAAACTAGTGTCTAAGGAATTTGAGGAGATAAAAACCAACAAAAACTCTGTAGAAGAAATTGAGGATACTGCAATTGGAGAGCATGCAGGACAGCTGGGCGTTTTTGAGGCTGAAAGAGAAAAAGAAATTGCAAAAGAAATGATTAGAGTAATGTCATATGAAAAAGAAGACGGAGAGAAAACCGCAGACTTTGAGTGCAGGGTTAGAACTGATGTTGATGCGCTGCTTGAATTATAAAAACAGAAAAATTAATCCCATTTCTCAATCTTATGTTTTCTAGCCTTTGTCCATTTGCGAAGAAATGCTTGATACCTCTTTAAAGATAACCATTGCTTTAGTTTGATAAACTTTTTTACAGAACCATCTTTGACATGACCAATCAAGAAATTAACTTTGCCGTCTTTTTTTCTTATCTTAGCAATAATCTGTCTTGCAGAATGCTTTGGATTACCAAAAGTAACAACCTGATACGGTTCTTCTCCTTTCTTAAGCCAACGGTCAAAAAAATTACTTTCCCTAAGCTTTTGCCGCAAAGCCCGCCTGTAACAGCAAACAAAAATAGCTGCAACAGATATTA
>JAHWHT010000035.1 GCA_019323135.1 Candidatus Woesearchaeota archaeon | reverse complement strand
TTTTTTGCAAGGAAATCCTTCATTAGCCTTCTGATTTCACCTTTTGCTCCGCTTTGCATTTTGTTTCTTGTGATTATCATAGGCTTGACTCTGACCTTTTTTTCATCAGCAGTCTTGTAAACAATAGAATCATCGATTTTTGAACGATTTCTTCGAATCATTCTTTTTGTAGCAGCAGTGTTAAGCCTGTATCCAATGATTTCTGTCATTAATTTCTCGCCAGCAAATCTAGATATCAAGAATTTAACCATAGTATTCTGCTTTCTAGGCTCTCCAGTGATAGTAGCCATGCTGACAGTCAACTTTCTGCCTACTGCAGATTGCGGGTCTTCAACATGCATCTCTCCAATATCTCTTTCATTGAAGAGTTTAGGAGCTAATACTGTAACCCATCTTTTCTTCTTAACTACAACTTTTGCTACCTTCTTTTTAGCCATGTTATTCTCAAGATTGATGTTTTGTTTATAAAGATTGTGTTTTTATACTCTTTGTTTTCTTGCTAAACGGTCTTGGATTATAAAACCCGCATTGCTCTACAAATGGGCAAGTCCCTTTTGGTCTATGCATCCATTCAATGCAGTCTTTTCTATCTGTTCCGTCTACATCATACTCAATAAAAAATACTTTTCTTTTGATTCTTTCGCAACCTTCTTGAAATACAAATGCAGCAGTCACTTCTGAACGAGCATTATATCTTTTTGCTACTTTTTCTGCAGTTGTAGTTAACATATTATCGCGACGAAATTTATCTTCTGCTGCTCTTGCTTCTATATCTTCTAATGAATTAGCATCATAGTTTATTTCTATATCATCTAATTTTGCCATCTTTACCCACCAAATTATAGAAAATAGTTATTGTTTATAAAGTTTTACAAATATTTATTTTTAGGCGGTTCTGTTAATAAAAAGGAATAACTACCTGCCAAAATGTGTTACTATCTTAATTACTAGAAGATTCGCAAAATTAATTTTTAATTCAAATATCTAATTCACTGACTTCTTTAGCATGCAAACTTTTGAAAAGTTTGATCAAAGCGCTTTTTGCTCAGACTCCAGAAGCAATCTATAAGATGTTTGCTCACGCAAACATGTATTCAACTCTTCTCTCGCCTTCACAATATCGCGCAGAATTAAATATCTAGTTCACTGACTTCCTTAGCATGCTCTTTAATAAATTCTCTTCTTGGCTCTACTTCATCGCCCATGAGGACAGAAAACATTTCATCAGCACTGACTGCGTCTTCAATAGTGACTTGTTTAAGCATGCGCGTCTTTGGATCCATTGTAGTATCCCATAATTGTTTTGGATTCATTTCACCAAGACCTTTGTATCTCTGCAGAGTAACTCCTTCTGAACCAATTTCGTTTATTAATTTATTTTTTTCATCTTCATTATAAACATAATATGATTTTTTGCCTTTTTTTACTTTGTATAATGGGGGCATTGCCAAGTAAACTTTGCCTGCTTGAATTAAAGGCTGCATGTATCGATAGAAGAATGTTAATAGTAAGCAAGCAATGTGGTTTCCGTCAACATCTGCGTCAGTCATGATGACAATCTTGTGGTATCTTAATTTATCAATATTAAATTCATCACCAATGCCTGTTCCAATAGCAGTAATCATTGTCCCAATCTCTTCATTTTTTAAGATTTTTATGAGCCTTGCTTTTTCTACATTGATTATTTTACCTCTTAACGGCAAAATTGCCTGGAATTCTCTGTTTCTTCCCTGCTTTGCAGAGCCGCCTGCAGAATCTCCCTCAACTAAGAACACTTCTGATTTTACAGGGTCTTTTGAGGCACAGTCTGATAATTTTCCAGGAAGAGTACTGATATCTAAAACTCCTTTTCTTCTGACTAATTCTCTTGCTTTTTTTGCAGCTTCTCTTGCTCTTGCAGATTCTAAGCATTTTCCGATAATGTGTTTTGCAACTGAAGGATTTTCTTCAAAGAAATTTGAGAGATTTTCTGAAACTACAGAATCAACAGCTCCTTTTACGCCAGAATTGCCTAATTTTGTTTTTGTCTGGCCTTCGAATTGCGGATCTGGAAGTTTAACAGAAATTATTGCTGTCAATCCTTCTCTGATATCGTCAGGACTTAGTTTTTTGATGGCTTTTCCAAATAAGTTTTGTTTTTCTCCGTATTTGTTAATGCATCTTGTTAAAGCTGTCTTGAATCCTGAAAGATGAGTTCCGCCTTCGTGAGTATTTATGTTGTTTGCAAAGCTGAAAACAGTCTCTCCAAAATCAGTTGTGTACTGCATTGCAATTTCAATTGTGTATTTGTCTTTTTTTGCTTCAAAGTAAATTGGTTTATGCAGTGGAGTTTTCTTTTTGTCAAGATAAAGAACAAATTCTTTTATTCCGCCTGCATATTTGAAAGTCTCTTTTTTGTCTGTTCTGTCATCAATTAAGTTTATTTCAATTCCCTTGTTTAGAAAAGCTAATTCTCTTAGACGTTTTTTTAGAATACTAAAATCAAATTCGTTTTTCTCCATTATTGTAAAGTCTGGAGTAAATGTTATTGTTGTTCCAGTGCCTTGAACAGGGCCAATCTCCTGCATATCTGCAACAGGAATACCTTTTTTGAATTCCTGGCGATATAATTTGCCGCCTCTTTTAACTTCTGCAATCAATTGTTCTGATAGAGCATTGGTTACAGAGACGCCAACTCCATGTAATCCGCCTGAAACCTTGTAAGCATTTTGATCAAATTTTCCTCCTGCGTGAAGTACTGTTAAGACCACTGTTAAAGCAGGTTTTTTGAATTTTGGGTGAATGTCAATAGGAATTCCTCTTCCATCATCTTGTACAGTTACAGAGCCGTCTTTGTTGATTATAACATTTATTTTTGTGGCATAACCTGCCATTGCTTCATCAATACCATTATCAATGACTTCATAAGCCATGTGATGCATACCGCGAACATCTGTAGAACCAAGATACATGCCAGGACGTTTTCTAACGGCTTCTAAGCCCTCTAGGACTTGAATTTCTTTAGCGCCATAGCTAGGTGTATTTTCAACTTCTTCTCTCTGTTTATCAGTCATTTTCTTTGAGAAACTGTCTTCGCCTCTGTATGTTATGAATTGCGGGTTCTTTATAAACCTTTTGTTTGAATTCGCGGGTTTCAAAGGCTGTAGTGCTTGAATTTAAGGGTTTGGCTGAGAGGATAAAAGTATTATTTTAGATATGTAAAATAATAAATTCAATTTACGTATGGCTCGTTTGTTTTGGAAAGTATTTCCAAGTCTTTTGGATCTATGTCCCCCATATCCTTTTTACTAGGCATTTGATGAATATAAAGCTTTCTGCGTTGCATATTTACTACTAAATAATGATTAAAATAGAAAGGTTTAAATAGTAAGAGTGCATAATAAGGTGTATTCGTGAGGGGTGAAGACAAAAAATGAAAATACCTGACAGAGAAACACAAAACGACATCATATTGGCAACATTAGGCAGATTAGTTATGGGAGAATGGGGCCAGATGGCAGAGAACATCGGATGCTTGGTAAGAACAGGAACAGTTGTTTCTGATCCTGCAATTAATGTTAGAAGAGAATATTTATCTGCGCCAAAATATGCTGGAAAGCCGGAAGGATTTGATTTTGCTCCGATAATTGCAGATGCATTAGACAATGGAGAAGCTTTTGATAGAAAAGATCCTTTGTTAAGGGCATACTTGTTCGGTATGTTAATTAATGATGAACCACGGGTTGATCAAATGTATCGAGAGCCGATTGATGATTCTTACAAAAATAGTCACAAAAACGCAGCTGCTGCTTAAATTTTATTTTTTTAATCTTTTGAAGTATACAGAATAAACTTATTCTCAGCAATCTGTTCAAAACCATGTTTTAATAAGAAACTAGGCAGATATTTCATTCCGTCTTTTGAGACTTCTCCGTATAGTGCTTTTATGTCTTTTTTCCCTTCTGCAGCTTCTCTTATCTTTTCAAGAAAGCGAGAGCCTCTTCCATGACGCATATCTTCTTCTTGAGGAAACCGTCCATTTGGGTAGAAATCCGAGATTAACATGTATTTATCTCCAGTCTTAAGCTTTTCAAAATCACATTCTAGAGTATGCCTTTCAATTAGAGCATAGCCATAAATTGGTTCAAAGCTCTCAAACCATAGCCTGTTTGGCCATTCAAATCTTGGGTGAATATCTGATTCTCTGGTCATTTGAGTAGTGAAAAGGCAGTTATTTATTATGTTTATGTATGCACTACAACACTTCTTTAATAATGTCTAAATCTTTATAAATTCAGGCAGACTAGCTGGAAGTACAATGGCAAAAATTCAATTAAACAAAAAACAACCTGTTAAAAGAGACAGTCTTGAACAACGATTAAAGACACACTTATCAGATAGTGCGCATTACAAAAAAAGAATGACGCAAGTTCTAAAAGATACACACCTTAATGATTCTGCATTTAATTACAGAACAATGAAGCTTTTGATGGATGCAGAAAGCAGAGATATGTTAATATTCAATCTTTTTGATGAAGACAATTTCAAAGTAATAAACTATTTCCAGGGTCGACCTGAAGATGCAAGGTCAGAGTGCGATTTCTGCCACACATCAGGCAATATAGGCACAGGATACTCAATAGAGTTTGGAGATTCTCCTGCAAACATAGCACAATATGATGTTGGCCCAGACTGCTTGTTTGCCATGACGCAGGCATTCTCTAGCTCTAAAGGAAGAGCAGCACAACTAAAAGAAGAATTAGACAAAGCAAAAGTAGGAATACTTGCAAAAAGACATGAAGAAGTTGGTGCTGCGCTTGATGAAGCATTTGGGGGAGAAATAACCATTAATGATTTATCTTTAACAATGATGCAGAAATTGGTTAATATGAGGGCAAGATATGAAACAGAAGCAAAACAATTTATGGAGTTTTTACAAGAAAAACAAAAATCACAAGAAGAAATACGAAACGAATTTCGCGGCAAATACAGAGCACACCTTGACGATGCAGTCAGCTACCTGAACAACCTGCCTGCAGACGACCTGAGAAAACAAGTCCAGAATGAGATAGCAAGAACGCAAGGAAAAGACCATGCAATGGGTAAGTTATTGAAATCTGGTGTTCTTTCTGACGAAGACAGAGAAATAGTAGAACAGATATTTAACACAACAAATGAATTGACGCAGGAACAATATGCAAGAGCTAATGTCTTGTTTAGAATGCATTTTCCAAGAAACTTGATGAATTCTTATGGTTCATTGATATTTGACATAAGAAAAAGGCATGAAGAAGGCGCAATACCTGATGAAGTGTTTGCAAGAATAAGCCATCTGGTTAAAGATCCAAGAAGAAAAGCTACTGGAGAGGAATGCATGCTATTAAGGTGGGCTGATCCAGAAGATACAATCAAAGTAAGAATGCGAATTAATAAAGAATCATTTGAGCAAATAAAAAATAAATATGACGGAATAGATCCAATAAATTCTTTGCGAAGACGCTTGATTGACTTTTATGAACAAGATAGAAAAACACATGCAGAAGCAGGAGGGCGAGCAAAACAAGAGAACTGCGTCATGAAGTATACTGATTATCAATTGGTTAGGGGACTTGTTGCAATGAGCAGTGCAATAGCAAATGCAGATGTAAAAGCAAACCCTAAAAATTTCCAGAACTTAATGTTCCAGGTACTATCAAGGGACCAGTTCGAAGGAATGATTGGTGATTTATCTGTGCTTGCAAGAAAAGCAAGCTATAATGCTTGGCAGAAATATCAACACAGGCAAAACAAAATTCCTGAAGAAAATCACATGCAAAAACATTATGTTGGTTTAGATAAATTTCTTGATGCTGCAGGCTTAAGTGATATAGAAGTAGGAGCATTAGCTACTAAATTAGGTATAGAAGCAAAAGGAAGAACAAGAGAACCATTGTCAGAAGAGATTGCTTTAAGCGTGATTGATAGAGTGTGCAATACGCTATTGCCAGAGTCACGTTTTTGTGATTGGCAGGCAGCAAACAGATCTAATTTATTGCTAGCATCAAACCAGGCTTATCAAATTATAGACAAGAAAATAGTTAAAAAAGTTCTAGAGCAATATGAAAAAGTAGCAATTGCAAAACCCTTGCCTGAAGAATCAAGAAAAGCATTGACTGTATCTCTTGATTCTGGATTGGTTGATGAAGCTCCAGGAATAAATCGAACAGTTCAACCATATGCAAAAGAATTGAGGTATGAAGTTGAATGAAATTTGATTCATTGACAGAGGCGCTTGAAGAGTTTAAACAGAGATTTCCAGAATTAGCTGAAAAAATAGAAAATCCAGAATGGCAAGAAGGGAATAGAAGCAGAGTAGCGCGATTGAAACATTATTTGGGCTGTAAATTAATAGAGGCACCGATTGATGATAAATCTTTGAACATTAAAGAAGCACATTATGGCCATAATTTTTGTGAAAAAGATGGGGTGCTGGTTATTGGGGGAAAAGAAGATAGAGATTCAATGCCTAGACTTCAGATAAGAGACATTAAGTTTTGGAACCCTGCAATAGTTGAACAACATCTTAAACATTTGGATTCTCGACATACACTTGAAAGCATAATTGAAGAAGATCCTAATTTTGTAACAAAAGTGCAAAAAGTGTTTGAAGATGGATGGAGGTCTTTTCTTTCTAACAATGGATTTGAAATTGATTATTACAGTAGCTTTGATGCAGAAAGATTTGAGGGACGTGTAAGCTATGCCAAAAGAACATTATTGCATCCTACTTTGGTGAAGAAAATAACTACTGCATATGATTTGATAATAACAAAAGATGCTGCAACAAAAACAAGGAAAGCAAGGTTTGCTGTACAATTTCCAGATTTTGAAGAGACGCTTAAAGAACTTAGCAGAGATAGATATCATGAACTAGTTGATCACAGAGGCTGGCGGTTTGATAGAGATATTGAACAAGTAAATCCTTCTGGTCTTTTAGTGAGATATAATCAACAAGATCAAGTCATAGATGATGAAGATGCAAGAAAAGCAGTTATGCTGCGAGATAGAATAAAATCAATTACATTCAAAAAATATGTTCAGTTATTGAAAGAGAATCCAGATCTTAAAGAGAAAATAGATTATATTCAGCAAAATAAAGAAAAATTATTGCCATCAGATTATCAAAGAATAAATCTTAATGGTATACTTGGAATGCCTAAGCCGCGTGTGAGAAAAAGAGGATATGGCAGGCGTGCGAGATTTATTGAGAGAGAATCAAATAAACAATATGATGTAAGAATAATAGATGCAGTTAATCATCTTTATGAACGTGTTCAAAAAAGAGAGAAAGAGCCTATTTCAGAAAGACCATTACATCAACAGGAACGAATCAATAGATGGACTGGAAGGGGGAAAAAAACAGATAAAATAACCCAATTTGTGGACTATGTTCTTGAAAAAGTAGTGAAGCAGGAATGGTATACTGACTTTCGAAAGCTAGTCAATGGATTTAGATTTCCAGGAGATTATAGGATAAATGCAAGCAAGCATTGGTCAAGACGAAATATTGGATTTTATGTTAGTGCAGGACAGGTAAAAAGAGAGTGGGGCTGGAATAATTTGGTTAGCGGATCAGAAGAAAGATTTGATACTCCTGGAGTGGTTTTAAGACAGTTAAGAGATGATAAAGAAGAAAAGTATATTCCTGTTGCTGAGAAGTTTGAAGCATTAGTTAATGAAAGTATTGTTGAGTTTTATATTGCTAAATAAGATACATAAGCTTTTTAAGTTAAGAACTGCATATATGTATTACTTTTATTTTATGGAGGCATAAAAAATGACTTTGAGTGAAAAAGAAAGACAAGACTATCAAACAATGTTAGTGCATACAAATAAAGCAATGGAAGCTATGGATTCAGTTGTAAGAATGTATGAAAAACTAGAAAATCAAGGAACCATCAGTGCAATATTGGATGAAGCAGAAGCAAAGGCAGGAATTATTGTTAAAGATGAAGATGGTAATAGATATCCTAGCTTGGAAATGTTATCTGTATTAAAAGCAATAAAGTTTACAAGAGAATTTACACAATAATTTTTTTAACTTTTTTTTATGCAGGCGTATAGCGCGCTTCGTTGGATTCTTTAATTTCTTTTATTCCAGATTTGTTTTTTTTCGCAAGCAATATTCAAGACTACGCCAGGCGCTATACGCCTGCTGTTTTATAATCCAAATGCTTTCTCGAATTCCTGCATCTGTCGGAATTGTTCTAAGAAGTCACAACCTTTGTCTGTGATAATTAAATAAGAACATTTTTTGTTCTGAACTTTTTTAACTAAATCGCTTTTTATCAGGTCTTCTAAATAGACTTTTAACTGGTTATGAGATAGATTAGCCTTATACATAAGGTGAGTCTGCCTGATACGTCCGCCTTTAAGCTGGATAGAATCAAGCATGTCGTTTATGATATTTGTTCGACTTCTTCTTGCCATTTTTTAAAACCGAAATGAACGCTACTAGTAACAGTATGAATCCGATAAGCTGGATAATCTCTGCAGCTACGTAAATGTTCCCCCACAATTTAACAAACATAAATAATATCTGGCTTACAGCAATAATGCTGAAGCTGGTGAAAATCAATTTTGTAAGATTTCTTTTGTTCTTTTTGCAGATAAGGTAATATCTGTAAGATATACCTAATAGTAAAATAAAAGCAGTTAAGTGAAATATGAAATAAGAGAAATTACTGAAAATTGTAGTCATGACAATGAAATATAAGATTAACAAATGATTCATTGTGGATTTTCTATTCAAAACTACGTATAAAATGTATAATCCTAGAAGCATTAATAGGTAATGTGCAAAGTGGCCTACAACAAATAAAACTTTTTCTGCATACATTGATTGATATGTTATAGTAAGAAGGCCTGCCTGCTTGGTTTTGACTAGGTTATAATAGACAGTTATGTCTGTTGCAATCTTCCAAAGAAAAGAAATTGCCAAAAGCAAGAATGAAGCAGCAAAATATAGGTAACTCTTATGCTCTTTTTTCTTGAAAAAATAGAATCTCAAACTAAATGCTGCTATTAATAACAGTGTTATAACGCTAAAACCTAAGATTATCATGTCTTTGGAAGCAAACCATTCTGGACTGATTACAACTTGTGTCATACGCTAAATACAGAAGATTTCGCTTTATAAACCTTATGGAAAACTTGACTGTAAAAGCAATTCATAGGGTATTAATAAATGATTATATATTGTGTAGTTGAGGTGAAACCAATGTATTATCTGAATAAAAAACTTACAAAACAACTTGGCTTGAAAGAGTCAGAAGTAGATTATTTGGTTTGGTTGAGAATAAAGGAGGAGTTGCATGGAAATCTGCGAGTGCACTATTAAAAAGGCTAAATTTCTCTTTTTAAACCTTGTGGTGCTAAGTCCTGTAACAGCCCTTCATAGAGTATTAATAAAGGTTTTACTTTCAAATGAATGAGGTGAATGAAAAATGTTTAATGACAAAATAATACACGCATTACCAATACATAAATACGAAGCATCATACCTAAAAGTATTAGGTGCAAAAGAACAAAGAAGAAAACATTGGTGTTGATTAATCCTTAATTACTACGCCAATACCGCCCCATTCAGTATCATTTGGGTCAATAAATTCTTTAGATTCATATTTATCCTTTATTTCGTTCCAGAACTTGTCAACTTGGCAGTCAGGAACAGTTGCGTGCTTGCAAATATCGTGAAATATGATTACTCCTCCTTTTGCGACTAATGGTGCGTATAATTCGAAGTCTTTCTTAACGCCTTCGTAAGTGTGATCTCCGTCAATGAATAAAACATCTATTTTTCTGTCTTTTAATCGCTCTATTAATCCGCTTTTTGTAGAGTCTTTGTGAGAATCTTCCCGCATGAAGTATATAGTTTGTCCTATTTTAGCATAAGTTTTGAAAAGCTGAACATCATCAAGTTCATAACCTCCGCCAAACGGACCTCCTGGAAGATCAATGCTAACTATGTGTGCGTCTGAAGAAGCCATCTGGCAAAAAGCATAAAATGTTCCGCCTGTTGCTGTGCCTATCTCTACAACAGTATCCATTTTTTTGCCTTCAAGAAAATCTAACAGTTCTTTAAATTCTATTAATTTCTGCATAGCGCCTCTGTTCATGGCATTCTTTGCAATGATTGAGTTAGGAGAATCTTCTGTGTAAACATTTTCACCTAAATTAATCTCACTGGTAAAAGATACTTCTGGTTTTACATTCATGATATTTAAGAATTAGTTGT
>JAHWHT010000112.1 GCA_019323135.1 Candidatus Woesearchaeota archaeon | reverse complement strand
CAAAAAATGGTTCTATGCTTGATGTCACGTCGGCAAATATACTTATGCTGCCTGTTGGTGCGATTGTTGTCACAGTTGCGTTCCGCATGGTTTGATATTTCTTAAAATAAACACTTTTTTCAAAATTAGGAAAGCTGCCTCTCTCTTTTCCCAGTTGCTCTGATTTCTTGCGAGCTTCAGAAGTAATGAATTTCATAAGTTTTTCTGCAAATAATACTGTTTTATCAGAATCATACGGCATTTTAAGTTTCACAAGCATGTCTGCAAATCCCATAATCCCTAATCCAATTTTTCTATTTGCTTTTGTTTTCACTTCAATTTCTTCTAATGGAAATTTGTTAACATCTATTACATTATCAAGAAAATGTACTGCAGTACACACTGTTTTTTTCAGTTTAGTCCAGTCAACTTTGCCAGCCCGAACCATTTTAGATAAATTGATTGAACCTAAGTTGCAGCTTTCATAAGGAAGCAATGGTTGTTCTCCGCAGGGGTTTGTGCTTTCAATAGGTCCGAACTCAGGAGTTGGATTTTTTTCATTTATCTCGTCGATAAATACTATTCCAGGATCCCCTCGCAGCCATGCCGCTTTGGTCATGAGCTCAAATATTATTTTTGCACTGACTTTTTTCACTTTTTGTTTTGTTTTTGGATTCACAAACCAGAATTCTTTATTTTTAGAAACCGCTTGCATAAAATCATCTGTGACTGCCACAGAGATATTAAAATTTCGAAGCATGTTTTCTTTTGCTTTTGAATTGATAAACTCTACAACATCTGGGTGGCTGACATGTAGTATACCCATGTTTGCACCTTTTCTTTTGCCGCCTTGCTTAATCACTTCTGTTGTCTGGTCAAATACAGTCATAAATTCTACTGGACCTGATGCAATCCCTCTTGTTTTCTTAACAATGTCCCCTGCTGGCCGAAGTTTTGAAAAACTAAATCCAGTCCCCCCGCCGCTCTGGTGTATCAATGCCATGTTTTCAACTGCTTTAAAGATGCTTCTTATAGAATCTTCAACAGGTAGTACAAAGCAGGCTGCTAGCTGCCCTATTTCAGTTCCAGCATTCATCAATGTAGGAGAATTTGGTAAAAATTCTAAGTTAGACAGCATTTCATAGAACTCTTTCTCTGTTTTTGAGACACTCTTATTATAGCTTGTTTCTGCTTGTGCAACTGTTTTTGCTACTCTATGAAACATTCTAGATGGAGTCTCTATTATCTTGCCATGTTCGTTTCTAAGCAAGTATCTGCTAGAGAGCACTCTTATTGCATTATTACTCAAGCCTATGTCATCTCGAACCCCTAAAACCGTTCGAAAGCCAATACTCTCTTTGTGTTGTTTCTTATATTTGCGGTATTCATCAGCTACATGTTTGTATTTCTTATTCTTAACAATTACATCCAAAATCAAATCTTCTACATCTTGTGTTGTTGGTATTATTTTATTGCCAAACGCAGAATCTAGTTCTTTAGTCACTTGTGTAGTGATTTTCTTTGCAAACCTGCCATCTTTTATTTTAGCATCAAGAATTGCTTTCTCTAGAACTTCGGTTATTTTAGATGGTTCAAAATCAGTCAAAGAACCATCTCTTTTTTTGATTTTAGTTATTTTAAGCATTTGTTGCCTTTAATGCCTCTTTTTTAGAACTAATACACACTATTTATATAAATTTTTGCCCTCAAAATTTTATTTTCAATATAAAAAAGAATAGAATAAATAGAAAAAGTTTATTCTGTTGCTGGCGCCTCTGAAGGCTTTTTTTCAGCTTTTTCCTCTGAAGGCTTTTTTTCAGCTTTTTCCTCTGAAGGCTTTTCTTCAGCTTTTTCCTCTGAAGGCTTTTCTTCAGCAACTGCTCCTTTAACATGTATACACTGAACAGGACAGCCTGCTTCTGCTTCTTTATTACACTTTATATCATCCACAGCCAATTCGCCTAGATCACCATCATCTGTTTTTTTATATGCTGCGCCCTTCAAATGTGCTTTTCCATCATCGCCCATTTCCCAAAACTCTGCACAAGCAGCTACACAAGCTCCACAGCTAATGCATTTCCATTTTTCATGTATTATTTTTGCCATAAATATCA